>SYLK01000757.1 GCA_005809115.1 Planctomyces sp.
CCGAAACCGTCAGGCCCCGCGAGAAGAAATCCGGCCATGCCGCGCCTCAGCCGGAAAACAGTGCCGAGAGCCACAGCAGCAAGACCGGATCCGGAGCGAGTGCGGCTGAAAAATCTGGAAAAGCGGCCAGGGGACAATCCGAGGCACGTGGGAATGATTCCAGTCGCGTTCAGCCGTCAGGTTCTGTTCCCGAGAAGCGCAACAGCTCCAAATCCGAAGATCGGAAAGCGCCCCGGCGCAAATGACACACCAGAACCAGCCTGGCTCTGGCACGACCGGTGACGTGTTCCGGCGGGATTTTCTGGCATCCGTCTCCGTGCGCGGCTGCTGAATCCTGTGGGTAAGGACCGGCCGTCTGCGAAGGTCGATACAGCTGCGGGATGCAGGAACTCGGGCAGGTCGGGCTCGACAGGCCGACTCAGGGACCGAATAATACAGCCGTGGTTAAGTTTTGCTGACAGCACCAGATACGATTGAAATCGAGAGGCCCATGACACGGACCAGAAATAGTGCCGGTGGCAGCGGCGAATCGCGGGCAGGCGGCGAAACGCGGGCAGGCGGCGGCTGTGAGGACCTCAACAGAGCTGCCGCGGCTGGCGGGTCGGACTGGTCTCCGCCTGCCGGGTGGTACCGGGGCCAGCCGGAGACTTCGGGATCTGACTGGTGCTGGACTCTCGTGTCGGTTGTCCTGATCGGCTGTCTGCTGCTGCCTCTGGCGGCGTTGGCGCAGGATGCAGCAACTGCGGATCAGAAATCCGAACCGGATGCCCGACCGGTATTTCCTGAATTGCGACAGCCCGGGGATGACGACCTGTTCGAGCTTCGGGACGAGAGCGGCCGAATTGATCCCCGCAACAAGGACGCACTGGCATGGTACATGGCCGGTCTCCTGGCTCAGAAACGGGGCGAGCTGAAGCAGGCGGCTGAGGCGTTTGAACGCGCTGCTCAGGCTGCTCCGCAGTCGGCGCCACCGCTCAAGGCATTGGCGCTGGTGCTGCTGAGGCTTGGGCGGATTCCGGACGGCATGAAGAAGGCGGCGGAGGCGATCGAGCTGGATCCGGATGACTATGAAACACGGCTGCAGCTGGCGTTGATTTTCGCATCCGGCAACAAGCCGCTCGAAGCCACCGAAATGATCAATGCCGCACTGAAGTCTCAGTCGCTGAATCGGAAGACCCGCGAATTCGTCACGCTGCATCAGGTACGCGCCCGGCTGTTGCTCGCGCAGCAGCAGTTTGCGGCCGCGGCCGACAGCTACGAGGTCATTTTCGAGGCGCTGGAACGTCCCGAGGATTTCGGGCTGAGCTTCCGCGACCATCAGGCGCTGCTGAAGGACCGTGCCTCGGGGTATGCCATGACGGGAACAGTGCTGCTGGAGGCTGGTCGCACGGAACAGGCCATCCGGGTATTTGAAGCGTTGAACCGAGTGGAAAGTGACCGCCCCGGGGATCATCATCTCCTGCTGGCACGCGCTTTGTTCCTGCAGGACAAGCTGCCGGAATGTGAGAAGAATCTGGACACCTATTTCCGGACAGGTCGGCGTGATCAGGGCTCTCTGACGCTGCTGCAGGATTTGTACAATGCCACCAGCCGCAGTGGCGGGCTGATTGACCGACTGAACGAGCTTTCTGTGGACGTGGCTGACTCGGGGCGCGTCCGGATGTTTGTGGGACAGATTCTGCTGGATCAGGGCAGAACCGATGAGGCCGCCGTGGTCTATCAGAAGCTCCTCGACGAGAAGGGTGAGGCAGACGCTTATATCGGACTGATGCGAGTCCAGATAGCTCGGCAGGATCCGGCGGGGTTGATGGAAACCATGAACCGGGCTGTCCGGTCGAGGATTCAGGTCGAAGAATTCCTGCCTCTGGCACCCAGCGTCGTGATCCATGAGGACTTCGCGAGGAAGCTGGTGACCGCCTGTGAAACCGCATGGAAAGAGAGCCCGAACGAACTGAACGCCGCGGTAACCTGTTTTTGTGCGGAGGTCGCCGGTCAGCTGGAGGCGCTCGAATCCGAAGGCGTCCTGTTACAGGCAACTCTGGAACTGAATCCTGACAGAAATCTGGCAGTCCGCGTGCTGGATCGCTATGGCATGAATCTGCTGCTGCAGAACAAGCACGCCCAGGCTGCCAGGGCATTTGCCCAGTTGACTGTCGTACCGGGGCTGCTGCCGGGCCAGCGTCTGATGGCGTTGTATCGGCTGTCACAGGCAGAGTCGTTCAACGAGAATTACCCGGCGGCACTCGAAGCGATTCAGACGGCGATCAGCCTGGGCCCGGATATTCCCCTGCTGCACTATCAGCTTGGCTGGGTTCTGGTGCAGTCGGAAGCCTGGGAGGAAGCCGAAAAGAAGCTCCGGATGGTGCTCGACCAGTTTGCGGATGACCGGGAAAACTCGCTGAGAACGCGTCTGCTGCTGGCGGGGTTATTTGCGCAGCAGTCTCGCTGGAACGAGGCCATCAGTGAATATCAGCTGATCGTGCAGTCCGAAGGCGTGGATGCTGAAACGAAACGCCGTTGCCAGCTGGGACTGTCCAATGCCTATGTACAGAATGGCGACATGGCCAGCGGTGAGAAAGTCCTGGAGGAGATTTATCAGCAGAGTCCTGACGATGTCGGCGTCAATAATGATCTCGGTTACCTTTATGCCGATCAGAACAAGAACCTGGAGCAGGCCGAGAAGATGATCCGCCTGGCCGTGGCTGCGCAGCCGGACAATCCGGCCTATCTGGACAGTCTGGGATGGGTTCTGTTCCGACTGGGGCGTCTGGAAGAAGCGGTGGTGGAACTGAAGAAAGCCAGCAGTGACCACGCTTATCGGGATGCCACAATTCTGGAGCATCTGGGAGATGTCTATGCTGCCATGCAGCAGCTGGACGAGGCAAAGGCAACATGGCGTGAGGCACTGAAGACGGAACAGGATTCAAAGCGGCGCGATGTGGCGATCATTTCGCGGCTGGAGGGAAAACTCGGCGAGCCATCGCTGCCGGAGGCCCCGGAGGCCCCGGAGGCCCCGGAGCCGCAGCCCTGAGCCATCGCCGCGATGTCCGGTCGCTGGTCTGAATTCGCCGTCGGTATCGGCATCGGGCGGTGGCCGAACTGGCAGACCGGAATTCCTGACGACGGAGCGAGAACACGATGGCGCGAAAGACTACCATACGAAAC
>SYLK01000758.1 GCA_005809115.1 Planctomyces sp.
AATCTGCCCCGTCGTGTAATTCGAATCCCGATTCAGCAGACTCGATGTGAACCGTTCATAGTGACCCAGGTCCAGGTCCGTCTCTGACCCGTCGTCCAGCACGTAGACCTCGCCGTGCTGGTATGGACTCATCGTCCCCGGGTCCACATTGATGTACGGATCCAGCTTCTGCATCCGTACGCGCAGCCCGCGACGCTCCAGCAACATCCCGATCGACGCTGATGTCAGCCCCTTGCCCAGAGAACTGACCACGCCTCCCGTCACAAATATATGTCGAGCCATCTCGGTTGCCGCGATCTGCCTCACGCCGTGTCAGCCCCGCCCGACATCGCCGTGATGGATATTCATGGAATCGTTCCGCCACCGGCTGAATCCCGGAAACCACGGAGTGGCGATGTCCCCGGTCCCGGCTGCAAAATCCGTGTTAACCACCAGACTGCATCAGCGGATTACTGAGTCGCTCCTGAAACTCCAGCGCAAACGCCTCGTCCCCCTCCAGACACCGATTGTTCATGGCCAGGATCTTGCGGATCCGACCCACCGTCTGCTTCGCCGGACTCGTCAGCCGCATCACCAGATCGTCCGGATGAAATTGTTCCAGCTCTCGGATCGTGTGTACACCAAGAAACATGAACGCCTCACGGGCCTGCAGGTCGTTCTGAAATACCACGTCCAGAGGTGCATCAATCGGAATTCGCGATCTGCCCAGGCTTCGCGTTGTCTTTTTCGACCGAATCCCGGTGGTCAGAGTCGCCTTGCGGACGCCTTTCTTGCGGACGGCCGCCGCGGCAGCGGGCGATGAAGCCTCGTCCAGTTCAACCGAAACTGGTGAAACGGTGACTTTTGGCTGAACCACGGCTTTTGGCTGAGCCGCAGCTTTGGGCTGAACCACGGCTTTGGGCTGAACCACGGCTTTGGGCTGAACCACGGCTTTCGGCTGAACCACGGCTTTCGGCTGAACCACGGCTTTCGTTTGGGTGGCAGCTTTCGGCTGATCCACAGCTTTTGGCTGATCCACAGCTTTCGGCTGGCCTGGTGTCTTTGGTGGTGTGGCGATTTTAGGGCGAGCAGGATTTTTGGGAGGAGCCGGGGTCGGTTTCTTCCGGACGACATTCCTGACGACTGATTTGTGGGATGAAGTTGCTTTTTTCCCAGTGGCGGGCGTCTTCTGCCCCGCTTTTGTTACCGATTGTTTCTGTGCCATCGGCCTTATTGTTCCTTTTCGCCGGTGTTCTCACATGCCGCGCGAACGCGGTCCCCGTCACCAAGCCCGACTGCGGACGGTCCCACTGCCTGTTGAATGCGAAGGAGGAGATTTCCTCAACCGCCGCGGCCGAATCATAATCGACGGAACATCATGTTCGGGTCAATAAGCGAGGATGTTCTTGAAAAAATGTGCGGATCACCACCACCTCATTTTTGTTTAACAGACCTTCCGAAGCCACCAAAATTGCCTCGTCGACCGTCCAGCGGCCAACGGTGTCCAGCAGTTCGTCCCTGTCCTGACGACGATCAAGTCCGCGTCGCCCGGTTGGTTTTTGATGCCTGATCGAATGTTCCCCTTCCGCCCCAGCACCCAACTGGCTGCCCTGCGCGGGCCCGACGTCCCGCGCAGGCCTGGTGTCCCGATCTGGTTTGGAGTTCCGATCTGGTCTGAAATCCCGGGCGGGCCTGATGTCATCCAGCCCACCTGGCAGCAGCCATTGATGCAGAGCCTGCAGACAACGGACTCGGGCGGGAAGCCAGCAGTCCGCCGGTGTGACGATCTGGCGCGGGCCCTGCCAGACCAGCTGCAGCAGTCGCTGGTCACCAGAAATGGCCGCTCCCGCAAGTGAGTCCAGTGCCGCGTACAGAACACAGTGATCCAGCGGAGTCGGAAACGTCGTGCGCGGGTCAACCACATGCTGCCAGGTGCGAAACAGGCACTCCAGCTGAACCTGCGGCGCGGTCGATGCCAGCATGGCAATCCCATCGAGAAATCCGCAGCGTCGTCCGGCATCGTCCGACGGGTCGACGTACTGCCGCAACAGGCAGTTCAGCGTGTCGTGAAATGCCGCACGAAATCCGGCGTAGCAGATTTCACATCGCGCGATCGACAAACGCAGCTCAGTTTCCATTTTCATGAATTTGTTCGTTCCCACCAGTACGCTGCCGAATCCCGGCCCGATGCACGCACAACGCCTTCGAATCCTGCCGTTATGTCGGGGGTTCAGGCACGAAGCAAGCATCGCTCGGCGAGACGCCTCTCTTTCCGCGTTGCTGTTTGGCATCGCGCCGTCAGAATAATCACGCGGGCACAACAATTACGTCACACGACACTTCTCGCGACAACGTCCCTGCTGCTGAGTCGTTTTCGACAAACAGACACCAGTCCACCTCGGCAATTGCCGCCAATGACAGGTCGCGGCAGAGTCGCCATTCTCGCTCTGCCCGGTTGTCTGTGGACGACTGATCGTCCGCGGCCTTCTGGAAAAATGGCCTCTCGGCCGCCGACAGCTCCTGCCAGTCGTCTTCACTGCCATAAATCACCGGCCGCGCACCCAGACGCTGCAGAAGGTCCCGGCGAATGGCGATCCCCCACGGTTCAAAATCAAAACGATGCCGATGGCCCCGAAACACACGTCGCCTGCTAAATTCGCCCAGTGGCACCTCGGTAAACGAAATCACCGGAAACGCCCCGCGAATTCCCTCCGAGGATGCCCGCAGCAGACCCTCACCCACAATCCGCAGCAGACACGCCAGTGCCGACCGGTCCGCTGTGCGACATCCCAGTATCAGCTCATCCATCCAGTCTTCCCGACTCTGGTTCGGCCAGGGGCCCGGTCGCGGACGGGTCCAGTGCAGCAGCCACTCCTCCGGCTGGATCAATGGCCCCGAACCGCCCCGGCTGTCTCCGGCAGGTATCCCCGGTGCTTCCCGGTGCAGACACCGGTGCCGGTCTGCCGGTCCGGCTCCGGCGGCCCCGGAGCCGCCACGCGACGAAGCCACACGATCATCGTCTGCCACCAGCGACTGGACGATCCAGCGCACCACCGTACTCTGAGACACAGTCTCCTGCCGCTTTGAATTTCCGCAGAAATCCTCTGCCACGAAGACCAGCACCTCTGCCCGATCCCCATCAGCAATGTGGTGCCGGATCAGCGACTCAACGTGACCACCGCGACGCCGCGACAGGACGCAGACTCTGGATGCCAATGCAAACAACAGCCGATCAGCCAGCGGCAGCCGGGACAGCGACGGCACACTCCTCTCGACGTCCCCCACGCTGCCAGTGCCTTCATCCGGCGAAGCGGCGCGATTCAGGTCGCCGCCGGTGGGCGTCAGCTCGCCGCCGATGGGCGTCAGCTCGCCGCCGATGGGCGTCAGCTCGCCGCCGATGAACGTCGGGTCGCCGCCGATGAAGGTCAGGGCGCCCTCTCGCTGTGGCGACTCTGCGCGAAACTCCGGCGAGACCTCCGCCGGCCAGAAGAATTCCTCAGTCGGACACTCCGAAGCCAGAACAGACTTCTCCCGAATCCCCTGATCATCCTGACTGGCATGGGGCTGAGCGGGACGACTCTGCGAGTCAACGGAACTGAGCCGCTGCGAAATCCAGTCCACGATCCCCCCGAACGCCACGGGATCAGTTTCCTGCCAGAGGTGAATTCCGATGGTCGGCTTCTGCAGAATGCAGGCGGCACGCCGCACGATCTCCGCCACTGCGGTTCCCTCCACGACAATCACCGCCTCCTGCTCCGGGTCCACGCGGATCAGCGCTGTCCGCAGCAGGTCAAACCAGCGGTGTTCCTGATCCAGACGCCTCGAAAGTCGCGATGAGGCGATGGCAATGCGGCGGAATTCCGGGATTCCGCGAGGCCACCAGACCAGCCGCCGACCGATCCAGCGGTCACTGCAGGCGCGACTCAGCCAGGGCAGCCCCACGGTCAGCACTCCCGACCCGGCGCCGCCCGAACCGACCGTCAGGGGCAGGTCCGGCAGAGCGGTTGCGGAAGGCCCCGACATCCGATTTGCCGAATCCCCTGGGGGCCGGCCAAGCGGAAAAGCGGGCTGCCACAGTCGCAGACACTGTTCGGCAACCTGCCGTGCGATGTCCTTGTACGATGGTGCAGGGCCGCGATTACGATTCATGACCGACGTCACACCGGCAGAGGATCACCTTCTTCGCTTTGCCGCAGTCGCTCTTCCCGGTCAAACGCGACGAGCGCCGAGATCAGCTCCTGCAGATCTCCCATGATAATGCGGTCCAGCTTGTGGATTGTCAGATTGCAGCGGTGGTCGGTCACGCGATTCTGGGGAAAATTGTAGGTCCGGATCCGCTCGCTGCGGTCACCGGATCCGACCAGAGATCGGCGCGTCTGGGCACGCTCCGCATGTTG
>SYLK01000759.1 GCA_005809115.1 Planctomyces sp.
AGGTTCTGGCGGTCGAGCGCGGGATTCCGGTCTTTCAGCCGGAGCGCGTGAATCATTCTGAAGTGCTCGCACAGCTTGGCTCGCTTCAGGCAGACATGTTCTTTGTCGCTGCCTACGGGCAGATCCTGAAACCGGAACTTCTGGCCATCCCGCGGCTGGGAGCCTTCAATCTGCATGGATCGCTCCTGCCCCGCCATCGCGGCGCCGCACCTGTGCAGTATTCCATCTGGATGGGTGACGAGACCGCCGGGGTCACCATTTTCCGCATCGAGCCGGCACTGGATTCCGGTCCGATTGTGGCACACCTGATGACTCAGATCGCTCCCGATGAAACGGCCGGTGAACTCATGCAGCGTCTGGCGGAACTCGCCGTCCCCCTGTCGCTGGAAGCCACTGCCCGGATTGAAACCGGCACCGCGGAACTCAGAGTTCAGGACACTGCCGGGGTGACACTGGCGCCAAAGATTCGGCGCGAACAGGGTGTGATCGACTGGAGTGCTTCGGTACGGGAGATTGATTGTCTCGTCCGGGCGATGCAGCCCTGGCCGAAGGGGACGACCTGGCTGCTGCACCCCGCTGTGCCACCACTCCGGTGCATCGTTCAGCGGATTTCGGCGACCGCGGTGGAAGATGCACCGGCGGGGCTCAATCCCGGGCAAATCGTTGCAATTCACGGTCGCCTGCTGGTCCAGACCGGCAACGGACTCGCCGAGATCCTGCGAATCCAGCCGGAAGGCCGCAGCAGCATGACGGGGCAGGCTTTCCTGAATGGTCACTCAATCTGTGCTGGTGGCCGATTCGGGGCTGACGGTGCGGTCAGATGAGTGTCCTGTTGCGGGCACACCGGAACGCTGAATGCTGGGCGAGTGACCGCTGGTGATCTGCTGCCCGGGATCATCAGCGAAAGCAGATGCTCCATTCTGCGCAGCAGACCCGGCACTGCACACCGCAGCCTTGAGACGATGGATCTGACCATAAACGCTGCCAGCAGTGAAGCGGCAAGTCCCATGGGCAGAAACAGCTCCCAGCGGTGGCTGATCCGAGTCACCACCGCGATCGCCAGACCATGCACCAGAAACCACTCGTACGCAATTGCTGTGAAACGCTCTGCCGGCGCACACCTCCGACACACCCAGAAGGAACATCCGAACGCGCAGAGCGCCACAGCGGTGTAGCGGAATTCGCCCTGCAGGCCGGTGACTGCCGTCACCGCCGCCAGTGCTGATCCGGCAAACAGAGCGATCCTCTGCCGCTCATGTCGCAGTCCGCCCGCCAGAAACGCGGCAAAAAATGTGACGGTGTGGCACTCCACGATCGGCTCAGCATCAGGCTCCAGAAGCGCCATGGCCACAAACACACTGAGGATACAGCAGGCCACCCAGCGAGGCTCAATCATTCTCGCCACAAGCGCTCCGGCGTACATCAGCAGCAGCGGCGTAATAAACCAGGTGACAACATTAATCATCGTCTCGTGATGGGTGAAAAATCCCAGTCCCGCCATCTGACAGATTACCTGCCAGATGTCGAACTGCCTGGTTCCGCTGATGCCGGCCATCAGGAATGCAATAACCGTCACCACCCAATAGGCCGGGAACAGGGTCTTGACGCGGTCTGTGAACCAGCGATACGGCGGTCTTGCCGAAGCAGCTGCCAGAAACCCGGCCAGTGCGAAGAACAGGGCGGTGCCAATCCGGCCCACGCGGAACTCACCCAGGTCGATCAGATCGTCCCGACCCGCCGCGGAGTACGAATGCTGAAAAAACACCAGAGCGGCTGCCGCAATCCGGAGCAGATCAAGTCCCGGCCGGCGCTGAACATGAGGTGTCACGCGTATTTCTCCGGGGACTGACTGCAGGATGACAATGGAGCGATGCGTGTGCTCTGGTGCTTGTGTGTCGAGACAGTCCGTCGATGGACACGTCTGCGCGGGCGTGGCGACCTGTTCGGCGAAAATCGCCTGATCAGACAGTATGGTTTGCCCCCGGGTGCGGAGGTGGATATTTTTTTTCAGCGTGAAGGTGGAAAAATGGCGGGATCGGCGAAAGAATGGATTGTTCGGGTCAGGCCGATGAATTACGTGTAACGCGAGGAATTCGATGGTTTCTCAATTTCCCTGAGAGGGCATGCAGAACAGGAGAATTCTCCGCGGTCAGTCGATTTCTTGATCTCCCTTTGCCAGGATCCGTACTGCCTCGCGAAATGTCCGCAGAACGACCGCAAGAACCGGCAAGTTCTTTGACTGCAGATCGCGAATCAGCACAGTTTTATCAGCTCCGACGCTGACAGTCTCGGTTTCGGCAACGGTGTATTCAACCGGATCGCGCCCAAACGCCTGGACGGGTGCGTGCGGGGGGAAAGCGCGGCCGGAAAATTGTGCGCGCCCGGAGAATGGTATGTTTCGGAGACGGAAGACCGATCCAGCTGCGAAACGCCGGTTATGAGATCCAGAAACCTGCTGCACACAGTGTGCATAACATCCCCATCTGATGCCGGGCGGAACTGAACCTGGCGAGGCTGAATCTGCGGAACGACACATGGCAACGGTTGCAGTTTCTTCAACGACGAGTCCGCTCAGTGCTGTACCGGATGAGCGAGGACGATTTGGTGAATTCGGGCGTCGTTACGTGCCGGAGACACTGATGTATGCTTTGGAGGAGCTGACACAGGCCTATGCGTCGGCGCGGCAGGATCCGGCATTTGAGCAGGAGCTGGGGAGCTTGCTGCACCATTTTGTTGGCCGGCCGAATCCGCTGTATTTTGCAGAACGGCTCAGTGAGAAGTGTGGCGGGGCAAGAATCTTCTTCAAGCGGGAAGATCTCAACCTGACGGGTGCCCATAAGATCAACAACACCATGGGCCAGGTGCTGCTCACGCGGCGGATGGGCAAGACCCGCGTCATCGCGGAGACGGGGGCGGGACAGCATGGCGTGGCCACAGCGACCGCATGTGCCCGCTTTGGATTTCCCTGCGTGGTGTATATGGGGGAAGAGGATGTGCGGCGGCAGAAGCTGAATGTGTTCATCATGCGAACGATGGGTGCGGAAGTCCGTCCTGTCACTTCAGGTTCCCGCACGCTCCGCGATGCGATTAACGAGGCGATGCGGGACTGGATGGAATCCGTGCGAGATACGCATTACATCATCGGAAGTGTGGTTGGTCCGCATCCATTTCCCATGATGGTGCGCGACTTTCAGTCGGTCATCGGGCGTGAGGCACGTGCTCCGTGCCTGCAGCAGGTGGGGCGACTGCCGGACGATGTGGTCGCCTGTGTGGGCGGCGGCTCCAATTCCGCCGTAATGTTTTACCCTTTTGTGTATGATGCCGATGTGGCCCTGACAGGC
>SYLK01000760.1 GCA_005809115.1 Planctomyces sp.
CCTGAACACGATTCCCAGCACAATCGCCAGGGCTCCGACAAACACGGACGAAATCCTGGCCACGCGCACTTTCTCCGTGTCGTTCATCCGGATTCCGCACGCACTGCTCAGCAGATCATGCGTCACAGCTCCGGCGGATGCCAGGATCAGTCCGCTCACAGTTCCCAGCACCGTCGTGAAGGCGATTGCGGAAATCGCGGCGAAGAGCCACTTGTTGAGACTCCTGGCCAGCAGTGGCGCCGCCATGTTGTTGTCTGTGACGTCCAGCGCTCCGCTGGTCATCGCCCCCAGTCCCAGATAGAGCGTCAGGATATAGAAGAAGCCGATGCTGGCGATGCCGACAATTGTGCTCTTGCGGGCACTGCTCTCGTCACGGACCGTGTAATACCGAATCAGAATATGCGGCAGCGAAGCGGTGCCGCAGAACAATGCCAGCATCAATGACACGAAATCGACACTCGCAAATCGCCGATCACTGCGAATTCCACTGAACAACGGATGCTCACCAGGGCGCAGGATCTGTGATCCTGGCGTCGGCTTCTGGTAATAGATCGTGGTCTTCGACCCATCGGTCTCCACCAGCTTCTTCTCCCGCCACAGGACGACTTCACTCTGCTGCAGCACACTGAAGAACGAAACGAATCCTAGCGGACCAGTGTCCTGCTGCTGATTCGGCAGCCGACTGATGAACCCGACCGGATGCAGATCCGCTTCGCCCGCCGCCTTACCCCGCACGCGACCGTTGACCAGCGTGCTGCCATCCGCCCCCTTCGTGACCGACTGAGCTTCCTTCAGTGTCGTGGCGCCGTCTGTGGTCGTTCCGGAAACCTGCCACACCGTGATCACATCATCCACGGGGTCCTTCAGCCGAATAAACTCCTGCTCCAGCGGAACCCAGTTGCCATCAGGCGGAACCACCAGACGTCCTCCGCTGCCCGGGATCGGCTGATTGCCGCCATCCTGCAGCGAACCCGTTACACTCAGCGTCTGAAACTGGTGACCATCCTGCCCTCCGCCACGCACCTGAAACCCACGAGCCAGGATCATCCACGTCAGAATGGCGCTGAAGAATACCAGCAATGACCCTTTCAGAAACTGCACCCACGTCGTGGAAACCATCCCGGCGGTCACGACAATCAGGATAACCACGGTCCCGACCATCACGACACCCACCCAGTGGTCCAGTCCCAGCAGCGGCTGCACCAGCACGCCGGCCCCGACCATCTGCGGAATCAGATAGAATACACTCACGGCCAGTGTGCTGATTCCGGCCGCCAGCTTGATCCCTCGGGAATTGAATCGAGCATCGAGCGCATCGGCGAACGTAAACCGCCCCAGTCGCTTCATCGGTTCCGCGATCAGGAACAGTGCCACAATCCAGCCGGCGAGGTATCCGATGGAATACAGGAAGCCATCGTAACCATAGAAGGCAATCATGCCGCAGATGCCCAGAAAGGATGCGGCCGAGAGATAATCACCCGCAAAGGCAATGCCATTCACAAACCACGGAATCTGCCCATGGGCTGCAAAATACCCAGCCGAGGATTTGGCGTTCCGACCAAGCCAGAAACTCAGCGCCAGCGTGAAGCCGACAAATACGCAGAAAAACAGTACCGCCTCCCACGATCGCTCGTAAATCACGGATGTGACTCCTGCTCAGGGCTGCTTTCCGGGGGTCTGCGAGCACAAACCACCCCGTAAATCAGCGATAACGCCAGCGCCCCGAGAATCAGTCCGAATCCGTACAATATGGCCACATTGAGGCCAGCCACCGGAGTCAGCTCCATCAGCTGCGGGCGAAATGCGTTCAGCCCCACGAAGCCGCCGTAAAGCGCGAGATAGACGAAAAACATCGCCAGACCTGCCGCCGAATTCCTGGATCGCATCACTGCTCCTGTCCTCACTGCCGCGCACGTCGCCACTAACTGTGGTGGGAACAATATCGAACCTGCCCGGAATCCAGAAGCGACCGGTCGGACGCCTGTCACAGCAATGACAGTCGCCCGCGGCTCGGCCGGGAACTGGCTGATCTTCACGGCGCATTGACTTCCGCCTCAAGCACCGTCACCCGCCCTAATAACCGTGGGAGCGCGGGTCCGGCGGGCTCCACACCGGAGGCGGAAAAAGACTTCGGCCATCAAACAGGATCCTTCCCAGGGCCAATGCCGTGAGCAGCAGGATGACGAAAATCCCTCCGAGCAACACTACCCGCTTCCATCTCCTGAACCTGATTGAGTACGCAGCGTCCAGGGGCGCCACATCCGTCGCGCCGACGTGGCTCAGATTGCGGTTGTCAGTCGCATGCTTGTCGAAAAACCCGGCCATTTGCCTGTTTCAAACCTGCTTCAGTCGCCGTTTCCAGCAGCCGTTCGGAGTTCATTTCAGAAGAAGACAACAGATTGAGGTCGTCATCGGACGGATCGCAGTCCGTGTCCGGCAGCTTGAACATCGGCTGCGACTGTGAGACGTCTCAGGGCGTCAGAGAATCGCCTGAATTGGTTTCCCCAGATCCAGTTCGAGTCGTTTTCGTCCGGGGACTTCGAGCTGCCGCCCATCCAGCCCCAGCTGGTGCAGCACAGTTGCATGCAGGTCTGTAACGTAATGGCGATCTTCCACGGCATGAAATCCGAGTTCGTCGGTCGCATCATGGACCATGCCACCGCGGATTCCGCCACCCGCCAATGCAACCGAAAACCCATACGGATGATGATCACGACCGTCGGAACCCTGCGCACCTGGTGTCCGGCCGAACTCGGTCCCGATAACGACGAGTGTCTCATCCAGCAGCCCCCGTTCCTTCAGGTCGCCGATGAGTGCCGCGATCGGCTGGTCCACCTGACCGCACAGTGTCGAATGCCCCTGTTTCAGCCCGCCATGCGCGTCCCAGGCACCCGCACCACCATTACTTCCATGAAACAACTGCACAAACCGCACCCCGGACTCCACCAGTCGCCGCGCGACCAGGCACTGCTGTCCGAATGTCCGCGTGGGATCTCGGTCGAGTCCATAGCGTTCCTGTGTTTCCCGAGTTTCCCTGGCAACGTCGATCACGCCTGGCAGCGATGACTGCATGCGGAAGGCCAGCTCATAAGCCTTGATTCGCGCCTGCAGTGCCGCATCCTCCGGATACTCTTGCGCCGAAAGTCGGTTCAGACGCCCCAGCAGCTCAAACTGGCTCTGCTGCTCTTCGCGAAACACATCCGGTCCTGGCGCTGCAAACGGGAGCGGATTGAGCGGGTCCACGTTCAACTGAATCCCCGAGTGCTCGGGTCCCAGATAGCTGGCACCATGCGCCCCCACTCCTCCACAGCAGTCAGCGATCGGCGTGCCCAGCACACAGAATGACGGCAGATCATTGTTCAGCGATCCCAGACCGTAATGAACCCACGATCCAATCGTGGGAAACGGCCCCTCCAGCGCGTGGCGTCCGGTGTGAAACTGCAGCTGCGCACCATGGTTGTTGTCCGTCGTCCACATGGAACGGACAATCGCCACGTCATCAATCACACTTCCCAGATGATGCCACCAGTCGCTGATGTCGATTCCGTTCTGTCCGCGCCGACGATGACTCACCTGCAGGGGGTACAGTCGCGAATGCACCTTGTGCAGCCCGGGGACAAACTCGCGCAGATTCTTCTTCAGGAAGGGAGAATCCAGCACACTGCCATACGGAGACTCTTCGTAGGTTTTTCCCGCGTACCGGTTCAGCGCGGGTTTCGGGTCAAATGACTCCATCTGTGACATGCCTCCGACGAGGAAAATCCAGATGACGTTTTTCGCTCGCGGTGAGCTGTGTGCCAGCCCCCGCGACTGCTGTTGTGTCGACTCAGCCGTCGGCAGACTGAGGGTCTCGGCGTTCGCTGCGCTGTCCTGCTGCAGCATGGCACCCACCGCCAGGCTGCCGAAACCCAGCCCCAGATCGGACAGAAACACTCGACGCTGACAGTCAGTGAAAGGCATACCCGGAGCCCTATCGGATGGTCACGAAATCGTTGTGATTGAGCAATACGTGAATCAGATTCTCACGTGCCCGCTGCACGGCGTCGGCCGACGGTTCCACGAGATTGCTCGATGTTCCGGCAAACGGCGTCAGTTGATCGCGCTGCTTCAGTCGCTCCGCCTGAACGGTCAGAAACTCAAGACACTCTTTCAGTTCCGCAGCGACCGCAGGACGCGACAGCACCTGAACGAAAGCCAGCCGGACGAACTGCTCTGCAGCCAGTGCAGGATCGTCCGCAGCAGCCTGCTGACTCAGCTTGCCGGCAATGTTCCGACTCTGCGCCAGCGTCAGAGGACTGTTGCTCATGGCCAGTGACTGCTGCGGTGAGATACTCTCCGGGCGACGGTAGCATTCAGAGGGATTGGCGCTGTCAAACGTCGCCAGGAATGTCATCTTCTTTTCCTTCGAACTACGAAAATAGATGCTTCGCCTGCCGCGTGTCAGCCCCTCCTGAGGATCGAGGTCCGGCCCCCGCATTTCGGTATCGAGCCGTCCGGCGACAGCAAGCGTGGCGTCCCGGATAACCTCGGCTTCCATCCGCCGACTGTTCTGCCGCCACAGGAAGCGATTATCGGGATCCCGTGCCGTCGTGACACTCTGCGCCGGCAACTCCTCTCGGGCGGGGGACGATGCCAGACGGTACGTTCGGCTGGTCACGATCAGCCGATGCAGC
>SYLK01000761.1 GCA_005809115.1 Planctomyces sp.
ATTGCTGATTGCTGATTGCTGATTGCTGCTGTCTGCTGTCTGCTGTCTGATGGCTGATGGCTGATGGCTGGAAAAATCTCGCCCCGATGTTCCTGAGAAGACGATGAGGATCCCGCGGCATGACATGGAAAGTGCTGATCGCTGAACTCAAACAGGAAACCGCGACGTTCAATCCGGCGCCGACGCGTTATGACGATTTTCACATCGTTTCGGGCACGGACCTGCTGGCCCATTATCGCGGGACAAAAACGGAAGTCTGCGGCGCTCTCGACTGTCTGGAACAGGACGGTCGCTTCACCATCGTGCCCACCATGGCGGCCACCGCGGTTTCCGGTGGCTGCGTGCCGACGGCAGATCTGGACCGGCTGCTGAGTGAGATGGTCGCCGCGATCCGGCAGGCCGGGCCGGTGGACGCAGCATTGTTGTGCTTTCACGGAGCGATGGCCGGAGAAACGGAGGATGATCCCGAGGGCCGAGTCCTGGCGGACATTCGAAGTGTGCTCGGGGCGATCCCGATCGTGGTGTCGCTGGACCTGCATGCAGTCATCACCGATCGGCTGGTCGAACTGGCCGATGTGCTGGTTCCGTTTCACACCTACCCGCATGTCGATCAGTATCAGACCGGACAGCGGGCCGCCAGGAACCTGATTCGACTGCTGCATCCGGGGGCAGCTCCGGTAGTGGCGCGAGTGCGACTGCCGATGCTCGTGCGCGGAGATGAACTGCTGACATCAACCGGCCAGTTTGGCGAAGCCATTCGGATCTGTCAGGCGGCGGAGCGTCTGCCGCAGGGAATGGCTGCCGGGGTAATCATCGGAAATGCCTTCACGGATGTCCCGGCGCTCCAGTCAAACGTCCTCGTGACGACAGATGGTGACCGGGATACGGCTCAGGAAATCGCTGAACGGGTCGCCCGGTACATGTGGGAGCGTCGGGAACTGTTTCAGGCTCAGCTCACGCCGCTGGACTCCGCCCTGGACCTGGCCGGCCGCGCTGCCGGGCTCGTCGTGTTCTCTGACGCTGCTGACGCCACAGCCAGCGGGGCACCCGGTGACAGCAATGTCATTCTGCGGGGACTGCTGGCGTCATCGTTTCCCGGAAAGTCACTGGTACCGATCGTCGACGCGGCCGCGGTTGATGCCGCGTGTCATGCCGGCGTCGGTGCGACACTCCGCGTCAGTCTCGGCGGGACGCGTGATCCGGCCCGATTTACACCGCTGAGTGTCCTGGTTCAGGTGAGGAGCCTGCACGATGGCGAATTCACGTACGAAGACGGCACCGCCGGCCGGGCCGGACGAGTGGCCGTTCTGACTGCGGGACGTGTCTCAATCATGGTGACAGAACGTTCGGTCTATGTCGTGGGGCGCCGCGTGTTTCAGACTCATGGCCTGGAACCGCAGGATTTTGATCTGGTCGTGGTGAAGTCGCCCAATGGATTTCGCACGTGGTACGAGGCGATCGCATCCCTGATCGTCCCTGTCGATGCGCCGGGCTCAACCAGTGCCAGCCTGCAGACTCTGCCCTACCGCCATTGTGTCCGACCGATCTTCCCCCTGGATCCTGAGGTTCCATCACCGTTTCATCCGGGCAGCTCGGCCATGTCGATCAAACCCGCGGGATGAGACATCTGCGCCCTGGCTTCTGCCCGGCATTGCTGCTGAACGCAGGTGACACGACGGCCGGGTCTTCGAGCATCACGCGGCCACGGAGGTCTTGTCAGGGGTTCTGATTCAGCCAGTCCGGTCCCGCGGTGACATCGACGATCAAGGGGACATCCAGCGGCAGGGCATCCTGCATGGCGGGCACAATGATTGCGAACAGTGCCGGCGCGTCATCCGCATGCACTTCGAACACGAGTTCATCGTGAATCTGCAGAAGCATCGCCGCACGGAGTCCGCTGTCGGTGAGCCGCCTGTCAACCTGAATCATTGCGATCTTGATCAGGTCTGCGGCTGAGCCCTGAATGACGGTGTTGATGGCCGTCCGTTCTGGCATGTTTCGCAGAGTTCCGGTGGTGTTGCGGATACCGGAGATCGCGCGGCGACGGTTCAGGATCGTGCGGGCGAATCCGGTTCGCTGCGTTTCTTCCAGAATCCTGCCACAAAATTCCGCCACACCGTGGTAACGGGCGAAATACCGATCGATGAATGCAGCGGCCTCGGCCTTGTCGATATTCAGTGCCGTGGCCAGACCAAACGCACTCTGACCATAGATAACACCGAAGTTCACGGCCTTGGCAACGCGGCGCTGCTCGGTGGTGACCTGATCCAGAGCCACCTGAAACACCTCGGCGGCCACTGCCGCGTGAATATCGATCCCTTCCCGAAAGGCGTCAAGCAGAGCGGCATCGTGGCTGAAGTGTGCCATGATCCGGAGTTCAATCTGTGAGTAGTCGGCGCAGACCAGCAGCCAGTCCGGGCGGCGGGCATGAAACGCCCGGCGCACCTGACGACCGGAGGGCGTTCGCACGGGAATGTTCTGCAGATTGGGATCGCTGGAACTCAGCCGGCCGGTGGCTGCCACCGTCTGATGAAATGTGGCATGAATGTGGCCCGTGACGGGATGCACGAGCTCCGGCAGGGTGTCGAGATACGTTCCGCGGAGTTTCGTGAGCTGCCGACGTTCGATGATCATCGCCGGCAGCGGATGAATCAGAGCCAGTTGTTCCAGCACCTCCTGATCCGTGCTGGGACCGGTGCGGGTTTTCTTCAGCACCGGCAGTCCCAGCTTTTCGAACAGGATGTCACCCAGCTGCCTCGGGGAATCAATATTGAAGTGACACCCGGCTTCCGCGAAGATCTTCTCGGTCAGCGCCCCGATCTCAACTCCGACTTTTTCACTCTGTCGTCGCAATTCGGCTGCGTCCACTGCGATCCCCGCATGTTCCATCCGCGCCAGCACATGAATCAGAGGCCGCTCCACGTCTGCATACAGTGCCGTCATGCCTTCCCGCTGCAGCGCGTCCTGCAGACTGCCCGTGACGGTCACGAGAGTCTGTAGTCGTGCGAGCTGCAGGACTGCCTGATCCCGAGCCGCCGTCTCTTCCCGAGCCGGTTCATCGAACATGGAGCGTTGACGCAGTGCGGTGCCTTCCGACGTGGCAGCGCCGGCCAGCAGATTCCGCTCCGTATGTCGCTCGGCAATTTCTGCCAGTTCATGCGACCGTGCGCCCGAGTCCAGCAGGTAATCGGCCACGGATGTGTCAAACAGTGACGCCGCAATTTCGTGCCCGGCGTTCAGCACGACGTGCAGCAGGATTCGACCATGGTCCGTGACGAGTTCTCCGGTGTAGCCGGCGATCCACCGGACCAGCTGATCCGCCAGCCGAGCACCTTCCGCGCCGGAGCAGTCGACCAGCACTGGCGGCAGCGTTCCGTCCCCCAGCGCAGCGGTCTTCAGACGCCGGTCAGGCAGCGCCCTGCCGGTCGTCGCCAGCACCAGAAACACCCGCCGCTGCTGCTCGAGCGCCGCCAGAGCAGCCCCCAGCGAAGCCTCATCTGTGGTCCACTGCAGAGATGACGGGGCTGCCTTTTCTGCAGCATCTGAGTCGCCGTCACGCATCATCGAAGCATACTTTCGGAAACCCAGCCGCGTGAACAGGCGGAACAGTGCGGCTCGATCCGGCGAACTGACCCGCGCCGAGTCGAAATCCAGCGGGATCGTGAGATCCGTCCGCAGACGCACCAGCTCGCGACTGATTCGTGCCTGTTCCGCGTATTCCTTCAGATTCTTCTGAACCACCTTCCCGGAAACTTTGTCCGAATTGGCCAGAATGTGGTCCAGAGTTCCGAATTCCTCGATCAGCGAACGGGCCGTGCGCGGACCAATTTTCGGCACCCCGGGCACATTGTCCACGGCGTCCCCGACCAGCGACTGATAATCAATCACCTGCTCCGGCCGAACCCCCCATTCCGCAAGCAGCCCCGCGGCATCGAGAAATTCTCCGCGGCGAATGTTCAGAATCCGCACCTGCGGCCCCAGCAGCTGACGCAGATCCTTGTCGCCCGACACAATCACAACATCCATGCCCCGCGCCACGGCCGCTGTCACCACGGTGGCAATCACGTCGTCTGCCTCCCAGTGCGGACAGGTCAGTGCCGGAATCCCGAATCCGGCCAGCAGCTCCTGCAGCAGCGGGATCTGAGGCCTCAGGTCCTCAGGCATCTCCGCCCGGTTGATCTTGTAGGCTTCGTAAATCTCGGCCCGCCGACCAGGCTCCGGTGAATCCAGGGCACAAATCAAATGCGTGGGCTGGCGATCCAGAACGGCCAGCAGGTCCCGAGTAAAGCCGAATACCGCATTCGTGGGCTGCCCCTCCGTTCCCGTCATGGCGGGAATGGCATGGAACACCTGAAACATCAGTGAAAACGTGTCGATAATGTAGAGGCATTCGGTCGTCATGACAGGAACCGTACCACACCGGAAAAAATCATGGCAGCCCCGCATTGCCCTTCGGGTCAAATTTGCAATTCTTCACCCCGCTGCTATACTGCTTGCTTGGCAGTCCAATTCACTGTGCATGCGTGCACCTGGCTGGAGTTTGTTTGTGGTAAAGTTGCGTTTGCGTGACAACGAGAGTGTGAACGAAGCGGTACGGCGATTCCGCAAGCTGGTGGAGCATGCGGGCGTCAAGAAAGAAATGCGCAAGCGTGAATTTTACGAGAAGCCGAGTGATATGCGACGTCGTGATCGTCGGCGGGCAGAATTGCGTGCTCGCCGCGCGAATCAGGAACCGATGCTGGAACTGACATAGCGGCTGGAACTGACATACCGGCTGGAACTGGCCGGTGGCGGCAGCTCCGTAAAGGATTCTGCGGCGGTCAGGACCGTTGGTTTCGCATACGCTGGCCCATCTCTGAAAAAAGAGGGTGTGGAGTCAGGCTTGGAACCTTCGGCAGTTTTTGCGCGCCACGAACGCGAGAAGCCGCCGGCTTCATCGCGGGGGCGGTGATTGCGGGAGCCGTGGTTGTTGCGTTGCCTGGTCACCTGGAACCCTTGACTAAGAACCCCTAACAACACCTGCGTGAGCCGCGACGATTGTGGTGACGTCTCAGGCAAGGAGCGAGGAGAAGACGGGACACCCAGTCGCCGACGAGCGACGTGGCCTGAGACGTC
>SYLK01000762.1 GCA_005809115.1 Planctomyces sp.
ACAAGGTCAAGCCCTGCCTTTTCCGTAACGCTCACGACCATAGCTCTTGACCACAGCCGCTTACGGTGGTTTGCAGCCTGCCTCCGCAGGCCGGCTGCGAGGGACCTACCCTCATCTCACGCACACATTGCCTGGCGCACAGTCGTCGGCATAGCGGAGCAGACGGCCCCCGCCAGCGGCGATGGTTTCGTCGAATTCGTCGAGAAACAGGTTGGCCAGCAGTGGCGAGAGGACGGCCCCGGTCGGCAGGCCGCGGTCCGTCTCGGGCGATCCATTGCGGACCCATTTCATGACGAGTCCTTCCAGAGCGGGATCGGCAAGGTAGGCGCGGAGCCGGGATTTCAGTTGCTGGTGATCGACCGAATCGAAGAAGTCCGCGAAGTCGGCCTTGAGCCCCCAGGCGAAGCCATCGGCGGTGGCACGCCTGATGGCGCGGGCGGCCTGTTCGCGGTGACGACCACGACGATAGGCGAGCGAGCTGGCTTCGAGTACGTGATCCAGAACGGGAGCCAGAAATGTATGGACCGACCGCTGGAGTGCACGGTCCTCACGGTGAGGAACGGAGAGTGTCCGTGAGCGGTCGCCCGTGTTGATGGTGATCCGCGTGGCGGATTGCGGTTCATACGTGCCAGCACGAATCGCCTGCACAAGGCGTCCTGCGGTTCCGGGGGGCAATTCGAACATCGCGGCGGCCGGGTCGAGGTATCGTGATTCGAGGGCGAGTTCTCGAAGTGAGACATTGCGTTTCCAGCCAAAGGGATCAGGACCGAGTTGTGCAATGCGGAACCGTCCGTGACCGAAGGTCGTGTTTTCGCCGATGTGCAGGTATTGCGCCAGGACGAGTTGACTGATCTGCCGGGGCGACAGTCCGGCCATGACGACGTCGCCGAGTGCTCCGGGGAGGTGCTTCTCCCGCTCGTTCGCGCCGTAAGAGACATCGAACCAGACAAGGTGGTTTTCGACGACGCGGGGAGGATCGTCGGTGATGGGAACGTCGTTGTACGTGAGCTGCGGCAGACCGACGCTGTCGATCCGCCTGGCGACACGGCGAAGAAAGACATCGAGATCGAACCGCCGGCGATCCATCAGTTGCGGCTTCGGAACGCGGCCCGTCTGCGGATCACGCTGTGCAGTGAGTCCCTGCCGGGAGTGGCTCATCCGCAACGGTGTGGTAAACCGAAGCGTCAACTGTTCCAGGTGCAGGATTCGGTCGAGTTCATCCTGCACGTGCTGTTGCGACACCGGCGTCAGTGTCAAGCCCCGTCTGGGAATAACTCGCTTCGCTATCAGGTCACGAACTTCGGTGAGCCGAAAGTTGCCACCGACGATGACTCCGGCACGCGGCGCAGTCTTCCCAATCGCCTCGATTCCGAATCGCAGCGAGCGCACCTGCTCTGCGGCAACAATCGCATCGGCGGCGATGAGAGTCATCGCGAAGTTCCACCCGGAGTGGGGGGCAATCTGCATACGGCATTGCTCGACTGGTTCCGGGATGACGCCAGCCGGCATCGCCGGGTCAAGTTGCCTTGCCTTCGCGTTCGCTTCCGAAAGCAAGGCGTAGAGCAGCCCTGCCTGCTGATGCTGCAGGTTGACTCCGGTGTCGAAGCGGAGCGTCAGCCCCAGTCGAAAAAGTTGCTGGATAGTCGAAGCCTCCCGCCGCAGGTCAGAAGTACATCAGTCAGACCGGCAGACAGCATCCAGGACGACGGTGATAACCCGCTTTGTCCAGACCGGCCGGCGGACGCAGGCCGGTCTTCGGTTCCGCCGCGTCCCACTGCCATTCCACGTCCCTCGCGAGCTGCTCGGGCCGGGTGCCACTTTCCCCCGCATGCGGAGTTCGGGGACCGGAAGAATTGAGTCGGATCGTTTCGAGGCGACTCCCGCGCAATTCGTGAATTGTCGGATTTCCTGAGTGCTGGGGACCGTTGAGGCCAGCCGGAACAGGGGTGTTGCCGGAGATCCCGGAATTGCGGTCAGGTGCTTTGGATCAGACTGCTGTTCACCGAGAGACTGTTGAATAGAGCGATGAATCCAGAATATCGTCGGCGGGAACCCGTGGCAATTGAATGCAAGGCGGGGATCCTCTGTCTGGATCGTCTTCCCGATCCGTGCGGCGTGGGCCTGATGCGGCATCGGCCGGGGATTCCTCACGCGGGCGCGGCCGAATTGTCCTGGATTCCGACCCCGTCTCAAACGGAATTCGCGGCTCAAAAATGACGCTCCGGCCGAATCGTCTCGAGGCTCGCTCGATTTTTCGCAGGTTGACACAGTAACATTCCGTTCGAAACGGGCCTTCAGCCGGACTCCTCGACTCAGCCGACCCCGGGATCTCCGGTGGGCGGCTGCGCGGGCGAGGCAGGTCTCCGGCGGGGCTGGCCGGTGGTGCCGTGAGTCCGCGGGCCCGGGAAATTCCTCAGAAAATCAGCAGAGCTATCGATGAGCATGCAGCGCGACCTGAAGCAGGTGGAGAAACTGCGTTATCGTGTTTTCTCAAATGCACGGGAAGCAGCCCGGTCGGCGGCGAACGAGATCGCAGTGCTGATTCGCGGGCGTGCGGCTGAAGGCCGCAACTGCGTGCTCGGTCTGGCCACCGGTTCAACGCCCACGGGCATTTATGCGGAGCTGGTGCGACTGCATCAGGAAGAAGGTCTCTCATTCGGAAACGTCGTCACGTTCAATCTGGACGAGTATTATCCGATGCAGCCGGAGGATCTGCAGAGCTATGCGCGGTTCATGCGCGAGCATCTGTTTGACCACATCGATATTCCGCCGGAAAACTGGCACGTGCCGAACGGTACCATTGCCGTGGATGCCATGGCCGACTATTGCCGCGCTTACGAAACCGCCATCGTGGCTGCGGGCGGGATCGACCTGCAGATTCTCGGAATTGGCCGGACGGGGCATATCGGATTCAACGAACCGGGTTCGGATCACTCCTCCAGGACCCGCATGATCACGCTGGATTCCGTCACCCGAATCGACGCGGCCAGTGACTTCTTCGGAGCAGAAAATGTTCCCCGCCGGGCCATCACGATGGGAGTGGGAACGATCCTCGCGGCCCGCCGAATCCTGATTCTGGCGTTCGGTGAAAACAAGAGCACGATTGTCGCCCGCACGGTCGAAGGCGACGTCTCTCCGGCCGTCCCGGCGACGTTTCTGCAGCACCACCCGGATGTCGAGTTGCTGCTGGATCAGGCGGCTTCCGCCGGTCTGACGCGATTTCGCTCGCCGTGGCTGTCGGAGTCGGTGGCGTGGGATCCGGGGGTCATTCGCCGCGCCGTGATCTGGCTCTCCGAAAAACTGAACAAGGCGATTCTGAAACTCACGGATTCGGACTACAACGAGGAAGGCCTGCAGGACCTGCTGGCCGACTATGGATCCGCCTACGAGATCAATCTGCAGGTCTTTCGCTACCTGCAGGGCACGATTATTGGCTGGCCAGGCGGCAAGCCGGATTACGCCAAACAGCCGGGCGATCGGCCGCGACCGCTCGATCATATCTTCCCCAAATCAGGAAGAAGGTCTCTCATTCGGAAACGTCGTCACGTTCAATCTGGACGAGTATTATCCGATGCAGCCGGAGGATCTGCA
>SYLK01000763.1 GCA_005809115.1 Planctomyces sp.
ACGAAATCAACCCGGCGGTTCTGGAGATTGCCACCACATTTTTTACCTATGTGACGAGAACACCGGCGACGGTGAGTTACGCGATCGGCGACGCACGAGTGCAGATGGAGCGTGAGTTTCGCGACGGCGGGTCTCAGCAGTTCGACGTGCTGGCGATCGATGCGTTTTCCAGCGACGCGATCCCGCGTCACCTGATCACTAAGGAGTGTTTCGAACTCTATTTTCGACATCTGAAACCGGGCGGAATTCTGGCCGTACATGTTTCCAATCGCTTCATTGATCTGCAGCCGATTGCCCACACGCTGGCCGTGGAACTCGAATACGCGGCGCTCAGAATTGATTTTGATCACAAATCCGAAGACGCTGGCCCGCTGAGTGCAGCCAGTACGTGGGTCCTGCTCACGCGGGATGAAGGTTTTTTCCAGGCCCCGGTGATCCAGTCGGCGGCCAGCCCCTGGCCGCAGATGCCGCATCTGCTCTGGACGGACGACTTCGGCAGTCTGTGGCAGGTGATTCGGCTGCGGTAGTTCGCACGATTCGCTTAAAGGGAACCGCGAGGAGATTGACGTTGGGGCAGCGCCGCAGGTAGTCTCGGCGGATCACAGTGGTTCGCGGGTTTCTGAAATTCAGGCAGTGCATCTGCCGACACAGACAGGGCAGACGTATGGTGAGAGTTCCGGGTCAGCCGCTGACGCACTTCGGCCGGACGTCGCGTCGCAGGTTCCTGCGTGCCGGGGCGCTCGCATTCGCTGGACTCAGCCTGGGGGAAGTTCTGGCCAGTGCGGTCCCCGCCCACACGCGCGGACCGGGGGGACGGGCGAAAAGCTGCATTCTGATGCTGCTGAATGGCGGTCAGGCGCAGCTGGATACATTTGATATGAAACCGAGCGCCCCGGACAGCATCCGCGGCCCGTATCAGCCCATCTCGACCGCCGTGCCCGGGACGTGGATCTGCGAGAAGCTGCCGCAGTTGTCGCGTCTCACCGACCGGATGGCGATCGTTCGCTCGATGCATCATCACCTGCTGGCGCACAATACCGGGGCGGCCTATGCGCTCAGCGGCCACTCGCCCGGTTCCGATCAGGACATCGCCCCAAAGCCTTCGAACCATCCGACGTACGGATCGGTCGTTTCGAAGGTCCTGCCATCCCCGGCGTCCATGCCCAGTTTCGTCCTGACGCCGACGTATCTGTTCGACATGGGATTTCCGACGCCCAGTGCCGGAGGTGGCTGGCTGGGAAAGGCGTGTGATCCCTTCCCCCTGGTGCGGAATCGCATGATGGCCAGGTCGCCGGCCTGGGAAGGGAAACTGCCGGTTCCCGAAGATCTGCAACTGCCTGAGGGCATGATTCCGGCGCGGCTGGAAACGCGGAGGTCGCTGTTGCAGTCTCTGGAAAGTGGGTTCGACGAGACTCACCGTCTGGCCAGCCTGCAGACGCTCGACATACACCAGCAGAAGGCGCTTGATCTGATTCTTTCCGCGCAGACGAGGGCTGCGTTTGATCTCAGTCTGGAGCCACCGGAGGTCCACGATCGCTACGGGCGATGCGAAATGGGACAGGTGCTGCTGCTGGCGCGGCGGATGATCGAGGCGGGAGTCCGGTTTGTGACCGCGAACGCTGTTTCCAATCCGTCGAACACAGCCCTGTCGCCGTTTCAGATCTGGGACACGCACTTTGATCATTTTCGACTGTATAATGACAACCTGCTGCCGGAGTTTGATCGGTCACTGTCCGCGCTGATTCTGGACCTGGAAGAGCGCAGGCTCCTGGATGAGACGTTGATTGTGGTCATGGGGGAATTCGGCCGCACACCGCGGATCAACAGCGCCAAAGACGGGGGACGTGATCACTGGTCGCGTGCCTATTCCATTCAGCTGATCGGCGGTGGAATTCGTGGGGGCGTGGTTCATGGTGCAACGGATCAGCACGCCGCCGACGTGACCGATTCCCCCGTGCTGCCGGATGACATCGCCGCCACGATTTACGAGTGCCTGGGAATCCCGCACAATCTGACGCTTGAGGATCAGAAGGGAAGGCCGCACCGAATCTCGGAAGGTGAGCCGGTATGGCAGCTGTTTTCATAAAACTCCGAGCTGCGCCGCCTGCGGGCACGCTGAATCCGTCACCACAGCTGCCGTGGTCCTCGGCGTGGTCTTGTGTGAATGCCGATCGCGGGGAACAAATACCATGATCCGTTATTGCGGACGACGTCAGAAAGCCACCGGGTTCTCGTCGCTCGTTCTGTTCTTCCTGGTGGCCGTGACGCTGTCCGCGGCTGGCCTTCACGGAGAGATGCCAGACGGGGCGGAGCGAAACGGGGCCGGGCGAATCGGGGCCGGGCCAGACGGGGCACCGCACCAGTCAGCCGAGGGAGACACGGCCGCGGGCGAGAGGACGCCGGAGAAGACCGAGGCGCAGCCGTCCCCGAAAGCAGACCAGCTGTCGGGCGGCGATTCTGCCGTATTCTGGTCCCTGAGAGTGCTGAGTCGTCCCGAGGTGCCGCGCGTGGAGCAGGAATTCGCGGCCGAACTCGGGAGTCCGATTGATCGATTCGTCGCTGACGGGCTGGCTGCCCGTGGCCTGGAGCTATCACCGGAAGCGGATCGCCGGACCCTGTGTCGTCGGCTCTTTCTGGACCTGATCGGATTACCTCCAACGCCAGGTGAACTCGAAACATTCCTGAACGATACTGCACCGGATGCCACTGAACAGCTTGTCGACCGACTGCTGGCATCGGCACATTACGGGGAACGCTGGGGGCGGATCTGGC
>SYLK01000764.1 GCA_005809115.1 Planctomyces sp.
CACTGATCAGCGCCATTGGTCGTCAGCTCTGGAACCGCGTTTCGCTCTGGTCATTTACGTGGCGTTACTTTTACGACGTTTCGCCGCTGCCGCAGCGCGATGCGGTGGTGCAGGAATTTGAGCGATTCCTGCAGCAGGAAGTGATGCCGGAACTGAGGTCACGAACACCGGAGTTTGTCGAAGTGACGGAGCGGATTCTGTCGCGTATTTCCGCCGATCCGGACGTCAGCAGCACGATTCGCCAAAGTCTGCGACAGATCTCTGCGGATCCCGAGCTGCACAGGATTGTCTGGGGGATCGTGCGGGATCTCGTCGTGCAGAACGAAACACTCCGCAAATCACTGGAAGAATACTGGAACGATGAATCCACCCAGGAAGCGCTGGGGCTGACATCGGCCCGGATTGAGCCGGCGGCCAGAACTATCGGGGACCTGATCATTGGCACACGGGAGCAAGGGATTACTCCGGAATTCTCCCGCGTGTTGCGATCTCAGGTGCTGTTGAAGGATCGTCACTGGCTGGTTCTGGGACCATTGTCCGGCGGACCGGGGACCGCTGGTGCGGGGAACGGGGAAGGCGGGCAATCCGCACGCGTGCGGATTGTGCGGTCAACAGCGCCGATGACGTATCCGATCAGTCCGGCAGGTGGCCAGGAGAGTCCGCTCTCGTCGTTGAAGTAGCTCAGCGGGACAATCACCAGACAACTGCAGATCAGTTTTCAACGGTGCGATCGGAACAGGAAAGGTGACGACACATTGCAGCAGGAAACCGCAGAAGCCGGCGCTGGTACGGCGATTGAGATCCGGGGACTGACGATCACTGCCGGTGGTCGTCGTCTGCTGGAGGATGCGTCGATCACGTTTGCGGCAGGTGAGGTCACGCTGCTGCTGGGCTGCAGTGGCGTCGGCAAGAGCGTACTGCTCCGCATTCTGGCGGGACTGATTGATCCCGAAAACACTGCGGTTAAGTACGCCGGTCAGATCCGCTTTCGATCGCCGCAGAATGGATCGGCCGCGGCTGGGCAGGGTGAACTGCCGATCGCGGTGGTGTTTCAGAATTTCGCGCTGCTGGACGAACTGAGTCCACTGCAGAACGTCCAGATCGCGCTCGACCATTCCCTGCCGGTACCAGCCGCCGCACGACTGCGGATCGCGACGCAGCTGCTGCAGGAACTGAGGGTTCCCACGGACCGGGCCACGGCCGTCCTGAGCGGCGGGCAGCGGCAGCGTCTGGCGATCGCCCGGGCGATCGGCCTGCAGTCAGAGGTCATCCTTTACGATGAGCCGACCTCCGGGCTGGACGTCAACACCGCGGTGCAGGTGGCCGATCTGATTCGTGAAACGCAGCAGAGTCATCGGCGGACATCAGTGATCGTGACGCACGACTTTGAAGCCCTGCGTCGCATTGCCGATCATATCGTAGTGTTCGACCACCAGCAATTGACTCTTCGTGAACTGCCGCGGGACGAATGGCATCAGCTCCCGGAAGTTCTGGGCCGACCGCCGCGAAACAGTGAATCCTCTGCACCGCCGAAGGTGTCGCTCACAGGAAGCTTCCTGAACGCCGCTGGCGACGGCCTCGCAGCCACTGGTCAGGCATTTGAACAGGCGTTCCTGCTGCCCTGGTCGCTGCTGCCACTGTGGCGCAGCATTCCCTGGGGACTGCGTTCGACGTGGCACTACCTGAAGCTGGTTTCCGGCTGGTCGGCCTGTATTTACATTGCCACGGCCGGCATGATCATCGGTTTCGTCGCGCAGGACTTCGTCTTTCGTTATCTGCCGTTTCGCCAGTTCACCGAACCGCTGCTGACGGAAAACCTGCTGCATGCGACGGGCTTCTCACTCTACCGATTCCTCGTACCGATCCTGTCCACGATTCTGATCGCGGCACGTTCGGGCGCCGCTGTGGCCGCTGATGTCGGCAGCAAAGTCTATGGAAATCAGATCGATGCCATGAAGACGATCGGGATGAATCCCGAACGCTCACTGCGCACACCCATTCTGTACGCCTTTCTGCTGGGAACGCCGCTGCTGTCTCTGCTGAGTTACAGTGTGGCCGCGGTGACGGCAGCATTTGCATTCCTTCTCACGCACCCCGATGCCGGAATCGCATTCTGGGACGCACATTTTCACCTGTTCCTGACGCCACCTGCCGGATTCTTCTATCAGGGCACCGGATGGCTCATCAGCAAGCTGCTGACCTGCGGAGCAGGCATCGCCATGATTTCATGGAGCTGCGCCATCACACCGAAACAGTCAGGACCGGACATCAGCCACGGCGTGACACGCACCATCCTGTGGTCCACTCTGCTGACTCTGTTTGTGCATTTCCTGTTTTCATTTCTGGAATTCAAGGCGCAGCAGTGAGTCCGCCGGCAGGGCGACCGAACCTTCAGACGAGGCCACGTCGCTTGCGGATGACCCACTCGATCGACAGCAGCAGGACGAACAGCAGCAGACTGAGCCAGTTGTCCCACAACGTCAGGCGTGCGGTCCGGTCAAGTTCCGTCCCCGGTACACCGTTTTGCGCCCAGTCTTCCAGTCTCTGCAGCAGCTCGTCCCGCGTCAGCAGGGCTCCTCCACTCAAATGAGCCAGTTCCCGCAGCAGCACGGGATCAGCAGCCGGCGAATCGAGTTCCGGGTCGCGAGTACTGACGCTGAATCGCGTGATGGCCGTCCCGGCAATGGCTTCGCCGCCTTCGGCGGCTTTGAGTCGGACCCAGTAGTCACCGGGTTCCGTCGTATCAGTGAAGTCTGCAGCTCCGCCCTCAGCCACACGTCGAGGCACCACCGGAACGACTCGTCCCTGGGGCAAAGTCACTTCCAGTTCGTATTCGGCCGCGAGATTCGGTGTGCCGTCGGGTCGGCGCGCGCCAAAAGTCAGCTCGGCCGGCTGCCCCTGGGCGAGATCCCTCGGTTCAACCGCGAGCCAGACCGGTGATTCGCTGTCTAGTTCCTTGCGCGTGAGCCAGAAGATCACCTGTCTCCAGAAACGCTGATGCTCCTCGGCGAATCCCTTCATGGCCCATTGCCACGTGGTATCCCCCGCAAAGGCCAGCACGCGACTGATTCCAATGCTCTGGCCGATCAACAGGGGGGCTCCCTGCGGGGACACCGCCAGCACCTGCGCCC
>SYLK01000765.1 GCA_005809115.1 Planctomyces sp.
AGATTCGCCACGGACACTCCCACGCCCGCACAGGCCAGTGACAGCATCAGCCACACGGTCAGTCGAGGACAGGCAGATACTGCCGCAACCAGCCAGCCCAGGAAGCGGGCTGGCAGCGAATTCGTCGCAGCGCTCTCTGTTGAAGCTGTCATGACCGTCCCTGGCAATCCTGCTGATGGTCCGCCGACCTCTGGAAACTCAGCCGATACAGGCCTGCCCACGGCAGCACCGAGACTTCGTCCAGTCGACCCGTGAGCGCACGGCGGCCCTGCAAGTGCGATTCTCCGTAGTCGGAAGATCGTCAGAATCGCGACAATCGCTCAAGCAGATTTATCGCGATTCCGTCGCCCCACAAACCTCAGGCCGAACTCGCCAGCCAGGTCAGCGCACAACTGCTGAATATCTCCTGGCAGCAGATGTCCTGCCGAACGACAGGGATGCAGTTCGCACCATCGGCACCACACCGCTGTAGGAATTAGGGATCACCGGCGTCGCCCTCGTCAGCGGCGCCGGATCTGTCGACACGGGGTACTGCTCATGATCGCCGAGTATGTCGCCGCTCAGCTGCGGCAGAAACTGCCGCGTCGTGACCGCGCCGCCAGCGGTGCCCGGCCAATGCTGCGGCATCCCGACGGTCGCATACCGCAGATCTCCGGCTGCCATCGGATGGTACGCCTGCGCCGCCCACATGTTCCCCTGTGGCTGCGGTGTCCAGCGAACGCCCGGTGTCCAGGCGGCCTGTACCGGAGCAACGGGACGATAACCTGTCTGGTACTGCACCCCGTTTCCGCCAGGGTATGCGGCATACACCGGACCACCAGATGCCACAGCGTGGTGCGGATATCCCGATGCTGCCAGCCAATGGCTCGTCGCCAGCGGATTCCTCCCGGCCTGACAATCGGCACATGGCTGCTGAGGAGGCATCTGGGGCGCCGGATACATCTGGGGCGCCGGATACATCTGGGGCGCCGGATACATCTGGGGCGCCGAGTACATCTGGGGCGCCGAGTACATCGGGGGTGTGGCGGGATAGACCGGGCGCATCTGCCAGGTCGTCTGCGGCACATACTGAGTCACCGGACGAGGCACCCACACCGACTGGTACGAACCATAATCGACTGTCATCGGGCGCCAGGTTGTGACTGGCACCGGCATGGGCACGGGCACAGGCTGGCAGAGACACGGATCCGGCTCGCAGCACCCCTGAGTGAATCCAGGGGTGATCTGCGACTGACAGGGATCGGTGCAGCCACAGTCATCCGGCAGCGGCGCACAGGGCATGGTTCCCTGGGGTATTGTCGGCCACGGAGCTGGCAGCGGCGAGGGCATGGGGAATGTCAGTGGAGCAGGCAGGGCGGACGGGGCGGCGGGACGCGCCAGGTGCGGATACAACGGTGCATAGCAGTGCCAGGGCCGCAGCGGATAGTGTCCCAGGCTGCCTCCCGCGTTGCCGCGCAGATAGCCGTAGCCCAGCCAGTCGTCAATGATCTGCCGCGTTGCCAGCGGATTGTGATGGCCGAAGCCACAGCTCCAGTTCAGCGGATCAAACAGAGGAATGAAGAAACAGGCGCTGGCGTGCGACGGCCAGCCAGCCAGCAGACTGATCGTCAGCACGAACATTCTGACGGAGCGATTCATCGGGCATCCCCTGACAGGAGCAAAAATCAGCGAGCCGGCAGTCCGGAGCGGTGCCGGGAACTCGCTGACGAAAGGCGGATCAGGCGGCCGGGTGCTGCCACGGTCAGGTGGCAAGTCCGATTCAGACGGCACTCGGTCCGGGATGGAAACTTAGGCTGCTGCCGCATTCGAGAATACGGGAACTTGACTAAAGTCGGCCGGTCCCCGACTTTTTGAGAACGGCGCGACGACTGCTTCGGCTGCATCTGCCGCTCAGAGGAGCTGAACGGCAATGACCAGCAGGATCAGCAGCAGAATGACGCCCACCAGAATCGGCAGAAACTGCGTTACGGAGCTGTCCCCGCCGCCCGCTGACGGTTCGTCCCGTTTGGACGGTGGCTGGCTGTTGGCCGCGTCATCGAACAGCTCGTCGACGATCGAGCGACGCGATGTCGGCAGATGTTCCCGCTGATCGACCAGCTGCATCTGATCCCCCTCACCTCCGATGAGCAGCTCTCCCAGTCGCCCCTGCATTTCACGGGCACTGACCGGCTGCACGGATTCGTCTTCGGCAGCCACGCTGCGTTCGAGCAGCCGCCGCAGAGATCCCTCAAGGGCAGGCGGCGACCGGTGCGGACCGGCAGAATCCGCCACTCCCGCGTGGTTCAGCAGATCCTGCAGTAACCCGGCGAGGTCCCGGAGATCCGCCCGGACCTCGCGTCGCCAGTCCGAGGTCCAGGATCCGCCGGAAGATCCCCGTGATACGCCTCCGTCCGGAAACTCCCTCCGACCGGCCTTCAGCCAGCGCAGCACGCCGAAGTCAACCAGTGACACCTCGGTCTGACCGGCCAGCAGCACGGACTCGCGATTCAGTCCACCGTGCGAAAGCCCCAGATTGTGCGCCTGTTGCAGCGCAGAGCAGACCTGCCAGCCAATTTCAATGACATCTTCCACGGAAAGCGGCCGACCGCTGCCACCGGGCTCCGACTCAGCTTCCGGGCCGGCGTCCGTCCAGAAAAACAGCTGCCCATCCGACTCGCCATCGCCCTGATAGTCCACGATGCTTCGATGCCGCAGCGTCTTCAGCATCACACGGTCGGTCTTGAAGGCCCGCCGAAAGCCGGCCGTGGCGGAGACGGCCGGTGCGAAGATGGTCAGACGGACCCGCCGGCCGGTATTTCTCGACACCGCATTCCAGACCGTTCGCTGATCATCGGAATGCAGTTTCTCGAGGGTTTCAAAATCCGTCAGGCTGTCATCAGACACGGCGGCATTCTGATCAATACGACTTGCCTTAAGAATGAACTGCCCGACAGTCTGTGGCGGCGGCTGATTCAGGTGAAATCAGACGGATTTCCGAACAATCCGCCGCGCGCGGCATTCCTGTCCGTACCACCTCGAAGATTCTGGTTCCTCGGCCTGCGCGGTTCTGTCGGCGACGCTTCGGCTGGCTCCGCATGTTCCGGACGCACCGGTTCCGGCCGCTTTTCCAGTGCCTTGAGTGACAGGGCCACGCGTTTGCGTTTCGGATCCAGGTCCTGAATCTGAAAATCGCGAGTCTCCCCGATGGTCAGCACTTCGCCGACACTGCCCACACGTCTCCACGCGAGTTCACTGATGTGGACCATGCCTTCGAGGCCAGGTTCGAGTTCCACAAATGCCCCGAAATCCGTGATGCGGGTGACCTTACCGGACACCACGCGACCCGTGGCGTATTTCTCTGTAGCTGTGGCCCATGGATTCTGTGCCAGCTGCTTCATTCCCAGACTGACGCGCTTCTTCTCCGGATCCAGCTTGAGGATCCGGACGTCGACAGTCTGGCCTTCCTGCAGGATTTCGTTCGGGTGATTGATCCGTGACCAGCTGATTTCCCCAATGTGCAGAAACCCATCCACGGCACCGATGTTGACAAAGGCTCCGTAGTCCTTGATCGTCTTGACGGTACCGCTGACATTCTGCCCAACTTCCACTTTCGACCAGAATTCTCCCTCGCCCTCTGCGCGTTCGGCTTCCAGGAGCGCGCGGCGGCTGACCACGAGATTCCGCTTCCGGGGATTCACCTCCGTCACCTGCACGGTCAGTTTCTGCCCGACGTAGGATTCCAGGTTGCCCGCAAAACCCAGCTCAATCTGACTCGCCGGCAGAAATCCTCGCAGTCCGCTGACCGCAATCTGCAGCCCACCCTTATTCACGGCACCAACCATGCAGTCGACCACCTGACCAACCGCCAGCGCGTCCCACTGACCACCAGGCCGATGGCGACCTCGCGGCACTCGGCCCCGCATCAGCCCGTCAGCGTCCAGTTCCTCGATCACCACGTCCAGCTCGCTGCCAATCTCCGGCCGCTTGTCCTCCGGGAACTGCTTCAGGGACACCACCACGCTGGTCCGCAGGCCGGCGTCCATAAAGACATCGTCCCCATGAATCTGCTGTACCTTGCCCCGGACCTTGGCACCCTTGCCGATCTCCTTCGTCGGCTCCGCCGCAGCGGGCTGACCGCCGCTGTCCGGTTCCGCTGCCGGCGCTGGCGCAACCGACTCGTCGTGACTCATCACTCGCTTAATTTCAGCCTCCAGCGACTCCTCCAGCGCATCGGCTCGCGGGATCTCCACCGACCTCCGGCCGCTCGGGACATCAGACCGCACGAACGGTGCGGTCTCCGGCACCACCGGTTCCCCGCCGGAAACCGCTGCGGATGTCATCATCTCGCGCACTCGCGTCGCGGCAGACACATTCTGCATGTCAGCCGCACTGGTGACCTCAGCCGCACTGGCGACTAATTCGCCCTGACCTGCCTCCGCCACACGATTCCCCGCCAGTTCACCCGAAGCCACTTCCGCCGCTGCGACAGTGACGGCCTCAACCGATTCGCAGGTCGAAGTGCTGACGGAAAACATCGGCATCGCGGCGCATGTCCCGGCCGCAGACTGCCCCTGGTCGTCCGTCAGACCGCCAACAGTTGCTGCCGCACCAGGGATGGTCGCGCCAGCCGTGTTGTGATTTTCTGCCGGATCTTGTGGATCGGTTGTCATCGGATCATGTCCTGTCAGAGCCGTCATGATGAGGAGACTCAGGCTTCAGTTCGAACCGTCTGACTGCAGTCGAACGAAGGCTCTATTTCGCAGATTCCCGGCGGATTCCGGGACACAGATACCAACACAACATCACGGTTGTCGGCTGACAAGCCGCAAGACGCCCGGCCAGCACTGCGCACATTGACTTTTCCATACCTGACTGTCAATGCGTGCAGCGACCCCGATTGACAGAATATTCGAACACCTGCCGATTCGCCAACCATCCAGGGACTCCGGTGACGGAATCTGCCCACACGAAAGGCATTCATCCGGCATTACCCTGACCACGCAAAGTCTCACTTTGCGTACGTGTATCCTGCTTCGAGGCCCAGCGGCAGTCCCACCGCCCAGTAAACCATCAGCAGAACACTCCAGGCGACCAGAAAGGAAAGCGAGTAGGGCAGCATCAGCGACGTCAGTGTGCCAATTCCAGTCTGCGACACGTACCGCCGGGAATACACGACAACCAGCGGAAAATAGGCCATCAGCGGAGTGATGATATTCGTGCTGGAATCCCCAATCCGATACGCCGCCTGTGTCAGTTCAGGCGAAATTCCCAGCGACATCAGCATCGGCACCAGGATGGGACTCAGCAGTGCCCATTTCGCGGAAGCGGATCCGATCAGCAGGTTGACCGTCGCCGTCAGCAGGATCACGCCCAGAATCGTGATCTGTGGCGGAAGACTGAGCGCCGACAGAATGTTGGCCCCTTTGACCGCCAGCAGCACGCCCACATTCGACTGAACAAATGCGGATCCGAATTGTGACGCAAAAAAAGCCATGACCAGATAGTAACTGATCGAACCCATCGACTTTGTCATGCCTTCCACAATGTCACGGTGGCCGCTGATCGTGCCCGCAACGTAACCATAGACGACGCCCGGGATCAGGAAGATCAGAAAGATCAGCGGCACCAGGGCACTCATCAGCGGCGCATCCTTCCCCACCAGCTGGCCATCCGCCGTACGCCACGGCGAGTCTGCCGGCATCACTGTCCAGACCAGTCCGGCCAGACAGGCCGCCACGACGATCAGCCCGGCCACCAGCCCTCGCAGTTCCCTCGGCTCCGGGCGGTCCAGGATCCCGGACCGGCCGGTGTCCTGGTCCACCGGTAGTCGCTGCAGTCGCGGCTCGATCAGGCGGTCACTCACGAACCAGCCGACACCGACGATGACAAAGCACGATGCACTCATGAAGCCCCAGTTGCACAGCGGATTGACCACGATCTCCGGATCGATGATCTGCGCCGCTTTCTGTGTGAATCCCTGCAGCAGCGGATCCAGACCGGACGGCAGGAAATTTGCACTGAAGCCTCCGCCCACGCCCGCAAACGCCGTCGTGATCCCCAGCAGCGGGTGACGACCCGCCGCGGAAAAGATCACTCCACCCAGAGGTATCACCAGGACAAACCCGGGATCACCAATTGAATGGCTCAGAATCCCCACCAGCAACAGCATCGGTGTCAGCAGATGACGGGGTGTCACTCGCAGCAGGCTTTTCAGCGCCGCCGGGATGAAGCCGGTGTGCTCCGCAACGCCCACTCCCAGCAGCGTTACCAGCACCAGACCCAGCGGCGGAAATTCAATGAACGTCCGCACCATGCCCCTCAGGAAGTCCACCTGGGCTTTCGCACTCAGCTGACTGATCACCCGCACCGGCTGACCGGTTCTGGGGTCCGGTTCCAGAAACATCACCGGCGCCAGCCACCACGAGGCAATCCAGGTGGTCAGCAGTGCGATCAGAAACAGGAACGCCGGATCCGGCAGCTTGTTGCCCAGCCACTCCACAACATCCAGAAATCGCTGTGAGAATCCTCTGGCAGAAGCGCGGCGCGCTGATGGCAGTTCCTGCAGTTCTTCGTTCATGTCAGCGATTGCCTCACACACTGCGACTGTCAGATTTCCACCGCGCGTTCACACCGGCGGGAGCATATTCACTCAATCATGTCGCTTCAGCAAGGCGGTCGACGCAAAATCACCCTCCCCGCGTGTTCCGTGCGGGGGTGGGGGGGGCGCTGTGCGGGGGGACCGCGCTGTGCCACATTCCGGCAGCATCCCGATGGACTGACCTCAGTCAGGCATGCAGGCGGCGCAGACCACGCGTCTGGCGTTCCGTGTTGATCCAGGCCAGACCTTCCGCCACGCGACTGACGAAGCGGATCAGCTGAGTGGCCGAGCAGCCAAGCGCTGCAGCCGCTCGAGCCACATCGAACTCTTTGGCCTGAATCGCGTCCAGAGCTTCGGCCAGCATGGCCGGAAAGTCCGCATGGCCTTCACTGCAGGCGATCCGCTGCTGCTGACATCGCTGAGTCCACAGGTCACTGGGCGTCACTTCGGCGGATCGTGCCACACGCACGCGCACCGCGAGCAGCAGTCGCAGACGATCGACGGCCACTCTCCGGTTCGCCTCCTGACTGCGACGCTCCGCCGCAAAAGCCACGATTCCCGTGGGCTGATGCACGATCTCAATGGCGGTTTCCACTTTGTTCCGATGCTGACCACCGGGCCCTCCATGCCGCGTCCGCCTCACAATGCAGTCCTGCAGCAGTCGCTTCTCCGGCCAGCTCGCCGGATGCCCCGTGTCCGGCGCCTCTGTCGCCATCTGTGCCGGATCCCGCAAGAAATCGCCCGAAGTGGTGATCGTGACCGCAAAATATCACAGAGACTGCAGGTAGCTGTACAGATCAGCCAGCGCCGCCGCATTCAGCCCCTTCAGCAGCCCCGCGGGCATCAATGAAACCCGCTGCCGATGCTGCGTCTCGATGTCGTCGCCCTCCAGTCGGTAGGTCCGGTGTGCCGCATCCCGCAACAGCATCCCGTCGGCAGACTCGTAGACGATCAGCCCCGTATACGATCGGCCGCTCCGCGTCAGCACAGTCGTCGTCTGATAGCGCGGAGAGATATCCCGATCCGGATCAACGACCGCGGCAAACAGGTCATCTCGCGAGAACCGTCGTGTCACGCCTGTCAGGTCGGGACCCAGCGCCAGCCGCCCGCCATGACACCGGGCACAGGAAATCCGCTCGAACAGTCGGCGACCGCGCTGGGCATCACCCGCCATCCAGTCGACGTCCGGCAGCAGCGCCAGGACAACCCTGGCCGAATCCTCGTCGTGAGCCTCCTGATAGTCGGGATATTTCTTCTGCAGTGCGGCGTGCCACTCCTGCATGGATTCCGGCTGCGGCCGGTGTCCTTCGGCGCTGAATACGAACGGCGTCGTGAGTCCCGTGTTGTTCTGCAGCAGCCGCATCACGGTCTCGCGCAGGCGAAACTCACGCTCATCCGTCACCAGTCGTCGCGCAGTCCGAATCAGCCGGAACTGTTCCTCCGGGCTGTTACTCCGCGGCAGTTTCGTCAGGGCCTGCACGCAGGCTTCCACGGCGTTCAGCTGAGGAGAATCGAGGCCGTTCAGAAAATGTGCGCGGTCTTCCCTGATGGGCGCTTCCGCCAGCACGATCAGCACGGCATCGCGCACCGACAGATTCTCCAGCTGGTCCCGCAGCAGCTGGCGGTGTTCCGGCTGTGACGATTCACCCAGCAGAAAAACCACGTCGTTCGTCCACTGGTATTCCGGATCCGCGCTGATCGTGGCGACAAATCGGCCGATGACTTCCGGCAACGACTCCTGTGTCACCTTCGCGGTAAAGAGCGTGTGGCCCGGCTGACCAAGCAGCGGCTGTCCCGGGATGAGATGCGGCAGCGCCGGATCGACACGACACAGAGCCGCGAAAAGTTCCCCGATCCGGTCATCCCAGCTGGTGTCCTGGCGCATTCCGCGCTGCCGGATCTTGACGTCGATCGCGACGAGTGCCTGCGCGATGGCGCGGCTTTCCTCTTCGCTCCGTTCCAGCTCAAACTGCGCCAGGGCGGCCAGCCGGTGGATATCATCCGCCGGTGAGGAAGAACTCGTGATTCCGGCCAGAATGCGACTGAACAGCTCGCGGTTCAGAGGAGTTGTCATGGCAAACACACGAATCAGCTCATAGTCCAGCTCGTCGTCGCCGGAGGGATAACTGTCGGCCAGACTTGCCCGCAGCGGATTCAATTCCAGGTCGAAGTCAGCCAGGGCTCCCCGCGACGTGTAGCTGTCCAGCACCGCCGCGCGACCCGGCGTCGGCCCCACATCTCCCAGAGCCAGCTGCAGCAGACGAACCGCTTCACGGCGAAGTTCCACCGGCTGCTGTGCGTCGGTAATCACGGTCACCGCCAGCTGAGCCGCCGGAATGCTGACGGACGATGACCGCAGCTGTGCACCCAGATGCAGCCACACCCGGCCGCGCAGATCGCCGCCCGGCAGTGACGACATCCGCGATCGCTGCGACTGTGTCAGCTTTGAAGTCAGTTGAGCTGCCATCAGACGCACTTCGCGGCTGTCCGAGCTGAGACAGGTCGCAATCTGTGGCAGAAAGTCTTCCAATACAGCGCCGTCTGCCGTCACAAGGGCCTCCAGAGCGCACCGCTGCACCAGCGGATCGGCATCCTGCAGCAGCGGTCCCACGATCTGACTGTCCGGCGCCTCCGGGCGGCTGCGACCCGCCGCCCACGCGGCTCTGGCCCTCACCCGGGATGACGTCGCCCGGATCAGATCCGGCGCCATCGCTGCATCCACCCCCCCGAACTGCTCGACCAGAATCTCGATGGCACGCATCCGTTCGGCAGCGGACCGCGAGTTGTCCAGCGCAGCCGCACGGAACATGTCGCCTCCCAGCTTCGTGGCCAGCGGAACCCACGTGGCCCGTGACCAGCTGCTCAGCGGCTGCTCAATCGTCAGAACCCGGTCCAGGCGGTCCCTGGCAGTGTTCCGCGGAACCTGAGGAGCCGGGCGGTTCTCACCAGCCGCCCGGACAATACGAAAGACGCTGCCCCGCGTCCCGCGACCTCCCACACTGACGTACAGACTGCCGTCCGGCGCCACTTCCAGATCGGTTGGTGCAAAACCGAACTGATCCTGACCAGCGGCAAACGACACCGGCTGAGATTTCCAGCCGCCACCGTCCGACTCCAGCGGCAACACGTCAATCCGCCCCAGTGTCCAGTCCAGAACAAACAACGCGCCACGATACTCGTCCGTAAACTGCGAATGCTGGTAACACACCACCCCCGTGGGAGATCCGCGCCCGAAGGCTGCGATGACCGGGGGCATGTCGGCGAACCGCTCCGGACGCTTCCAGCCGGCCGACACCCATCCGGCATGTGACATCGGCAGGATCTGAAACACCCGCGTCGGAAGATACCAGGGAAGCGAAATGTCTCGCTCGTCATCGCTGTCATACGTAAACAGATCCCCCGTCACGCTAAAGGCAAAGTCATAGGCGTTCCTCAGACCATCCGCCACAATCTCCCCCCCGGACAGATCCGGCTTCAGTCGCATCAGGACGCCATTCACCGGATTCCGCAGTGGAGACGTCGCGAGTGTGGCATATGCTCCTGTCACACCAGCCGTGTTGCCGGCAATCACATACCACCATCCGTCCGGCCCCCGCTGAATCGAGTGCACATGATGTTCGCCGCCGGCGGCGATTCGCAGAAACACCTCAGCCGGCCCGTCGGCCACATCGTCGCGATTGTCGTCACGAAAGACCTGCAGACCGTCGTCACCGGAACACAGCAGACTCCGACCGGACCAGTACATCCCCTGGGCTCCCGTCTTCGGCAGGTCGACGAACTGCCGGAATGAATCCGCCCGTCCGTCGCTGTCACCATCAATCAGAATGCGAATGTAGCCGGGCCCCGAAACCACTACCCGACCCGCAGAATCGATCGTCAGACTGTGAATATCATGCGCCAGATCGTCGTCCGCAAAGTGTTCCACCCGGAAACCTTCCGGAACACGGATTCCGGGTGCACCGGCTGCAGTTTCCGGCGTGTCGGCTCGCGTTCCGGGCGCCGCAGCCTGGCAGAACGCCAGCAGCTGCAGCCAGATCAGCAGAGCACAGCAGGAGACTGTCGGACGCATCGCGGCGGAGATGTCACTGCCCCGCGGAAACTCACGGACCTGCATGGACTCACCTTTCAATGATCGCCCGACGCGTGAAACGTCCGGGAGAAGAACCACGCCGGCCACCCGCGAAAATCCGTTTCGTCAGTCTCTGTGCGTCAGATTCTGAATGATACTGGTAACCGGCACCACGCGGCAACACCACGCGGCAACACCACGCCGCCAGAGGGGCGGAGCGATGAACTCTGGTTTTATCACAGCGCGCTCAAATGGCGCGAAGACCTCCTTTGAATACAATCCCGATCGCAGCCGCCGGGATCCGCAGTCACTGACGGCCGTGGAGTGAGTTGTATTCGTGGTGGCTGCCGGCGCAGGAGCCAGCCCGCACCGGACTTCGTCGGGCTGATCTGCTGGAACTCCTCAAAAAACGAGACTGCGGCACACCGTGGATACAGAGCGCACACATCCGAGAACTCGTTCGACGCACAGAGCTGGCGCCAGCAGCCGTGCGACCGCGCCGGTTCCATTACTGCTTCCGGGAGTCATCGCGTGGAACTGACGGATCAAACGGTTCTGGCTGCTTACTGGAGCATGTCGCCCGAGCAGCTTCTGACCGGGCTGAATTCCGCGCCGCAGGGACTCAGTCAGGCAGACGCGGAACGGCGTCTGCAGCACTTTGGACCGAACGTCATCAGAGCCGCGAGCACCACGACCCCGTTCGGGCTGTTTCTCAGCCAGTTCCGGAGTCCGCTGGTGCTGATTCTGGTTTTCGCCGCTGTGATATCCGCCATTGCCGGCGAATGGCCGGACGCAGTCATCGTGCTGGCCGTGGTGTTCGGCAGCACGACACTGGGGTTTGTGCAGGAATACCGGGCCAGTGGCGCCATCGAAAAGCTGCGATTCCGAGTGACTCTCAAGTCCAGTGTCGTGCGGGATGGTCAGCCGTGCGTGGAACTGGCCTCGAAAGTGATGCCCGGAGACGTCGTACTGCTCTCGGCCGGCAGCCTGATTCCGGCGGACGGAATCGTTCTGGAGGCACACGACCTGTTTGTGAACCAGGCCGTGCTGACCGGTGAAGTTTTTCCGGTGGAAAAGAAGCCGGGCGCAGTCGCGGTCAGCGCCAGTCTGACGGAGCGTGTCAACTGCGTCTTCATGGGAACCAGCGTGCGAAGTGGCACGGGCCGCGTTCTGATTGTACAGACAGCCGAGGAAACCGTGTTCGGTCAGGTGGCCGAGCGACTCAGGCTGCGGCCGCCGGAGACGGAGTTTGAACGCGGCGTCCAGCGGTTTGGGGGTCTGCTCACTCGGATCATGCTGGCCATGGTTGTCGTTGTCCTGGCGGTCAACGTCATTCGCGAAAAGTCGGCCCTGGATTCACTGCTGTTCGCGCTGGCACTGGCCGTGGGGCTGACCCCCGAACTCCTGCCGGCCATCATCAGCATCACGCTGGCACATGGCGCACAGCGGATGGCAAAACGTGGCGTGATCGTCAGGAGACTGAATGCAATCGAGAACTTTGGCAGCATGGAGATCTTATGCACCGACAAGACCGGGACACTGACGGAGGGCAAAGTCGCGCTCAGGGAGGCATGCGACCCCCGGGGTCAGCCGTCCTCCGCAGTACTCCGCTATGCATCGCTCAACGCACTCCATCAGACCGGACTGAACAATCCCCTTGACGATGCCCTCAATTCCGCCGCTCAGCAGACTGGCCTGGACCTGACCGTCGAGCAGAAGGTGGATGAGATCCCGTATGACTTTGTTCGCAAGCGGCTGAGCGTCGTCGTCGCCGATCAGCAGGGAGCCCGGACCCTGATCACAAAGGGAGCCCTCGTGAATGTGCTGCAGTCATGCAGTTTTGTTCAATCGACCGACACAGTCCACCCGCTGGACGACGCAACGCGAAGTGATCTGGGCGAGCGATACCGCCAGTGGAGCAGCCAGGGTTTTCGCGTGCTGGGCGTGGCCGTAAAATCGATCGATGCGACGACGGAGGCGTATTCACGTTCAGACGAATGCGACCTGCGGTTCGCCGGATTCCTGCTGTTTTTCGATCCGCCCAAAGCCGATGTCGCCCGCACGATTCAGGATCTCGGCGAACTCGGTGTCCGGCTCAAGATCATCACCGGCGACAACCAGCTGGTGGCGCGGCATGTGGCTGAGGCGATCCGTCTTCCGGCGGGGGGCCTGCTGACGGGAACTGACCTGAACCTCATGGGGGATGAGGCTCTCTGGCACGCGGCCCCACGGACCTCCGTCTTCGCCGAAGTGGACCCCAACCAGAAGGAACGCATTATACTGTCCCTGCAGAAAAC
>SYLK01000766.1 GCA_005809115.1 Planctomyces sp.
CGACCGGCAAGTCGGGCGCGACCGGCAAGTCGGGCGCGACCGGCAAGTCGGAGAGTCAGCAGCCGGATGCCCAGGTGGCTCTGCGAGACCATGTGCTGCCCGACCCGCTGGACGAGTTTTCCTTTGACGGCGGACAACTGGTTTCGCCGAAGCTGGTCACGGATCTGCAGGGGTTCCGCGTCATTGATGACTGGCGGCCGGCAGACACGGCGGCTGTCCGCGACGGTTTCGTCGGGGTACCGATGCTGGTCGCGGAGCAGCCAGGCAGTTCGTTCACCTTCGCATTTGAAGGACGTGCGGTCGGCCTGTTTCTGACAGCCGGACCGGACAGTGGCGTGCTGGAGTATCGAATCGACGGCGGAGACTGGAAGACCCGCGAGACATTCACACGCTGGAGCGCGGGACTCCACCTGCCCTGGGTGATCATGCTGGAGACCGAGTTGCCCTCACAACCGCACGAGCTGCAACTTCGTGTGAGTTCGCAGCAGAATTCGGCCTCGCGAGGAACCGCACTCCGTATTCGTGACCTGCTCGTGAACGGTTCGTCTTACCGGCTCCCGCCGCTTCAGGAAATCATGGTCACGAGTTCGCTGGACGGGACGGAACAACCGTCGCTCCTGTGGGTTCCGCCGACCGATGCGAGCGGGGCGTCACCGCAGAAGACGGACCCGGGGAATGGCTTCCCGCTCCTGGTCTATCTGCACTCCTGGAGCAGTGATTATCGGCAGGACAATTCTCCGTGGCACCATCAGGCGGTCGAACGCGGCTGGATTTATCTGCATCCGAACTTTCGTGGTGTCAATCGACAGCCGCAGGCCTGCGGCTCAAAATTTGCCCGCCAGGATATTCTGGACGCAGTCGACCGTGTTGCCGCGACATACGCCGTCGACCGTGACCGGATTTATCTGGCCGGCACGTCGGGCGGCGGCCATCTGGCTCTGCTGATGGCCGGCTATTTTCCGGATCGCTTCTCGGCCGTTTCCTCCTGGGTCGGCATCACTGACCTCACGGACTGGTACCATTTTCACGTCCGGGACGGGAAACCGGATCACTATGCCCGAATGACCGTCGATTCGCTGAGCGGTCCGCCGGGCCATTCGGAACTGGTTGATGCCGGTTACCGGGAACGCTCGCCGCTGTTCCATCTTCAGCACGCGACCGCCGTACCGCTGGACATCGCCGCGGGCGTGCGCGACGGGCACACGGGTTCCGTGCCGATTCATCATTCGCTGCGAGCTTTTAACGTGGTCGCCGCGGCCGGCGGCCATCCGGAGATTTCCGCGGCCGAAATCAGCCAGTTGTCGCAGAATCTCCGCCTGACCAGTCCCCGGAGTTCAGACGTGGCTGAAGATCCGGCGCTGGGGCGCGGGCTGCTGCTGAGGCGGGCCGCCGGACCTGCGCGGGTCACGATTTTCGACGGTGGCCACGAAGGACTCGCACCGGCCGCCTGTGCGTGGCTGTCTCAGCAGCGGCGGCGTACTCTGACGCCCTGAGGCACCTGCGATCACCCGGCGGCACTCATACGGCAATCATGCGGCGGGCGGGTCTGGTGGAATCGGGTGCGGGCCGAACCATGCCGCAATAACCTCGATCTGTTCCGCCTCATAATCCATGAGCTGGATGAACCGGTTCAGAGCAGCATGACTGGTAAAGTGGCCGCCGCGGGGTGAAACCCAGCCGGCAACCACGGCCGGGGACACGCCGAGTGCTGCGGCCAGTTCGCGTGGAGACAGGGCCGCCTGTGTCAGCAGAGCCCGCATCGCGGCGGCTCGAATTCTCGTCATCTGCCGCGGCGTTTCTGCCTGCTGCTGACGCCGGGTGAACTCCTGGAAGATGTCGCTCAGACGGACCATGACGGGCCTGTCGGACTTTCTCCGCGTGGTTGTGCAATGGATCACGAACTGGCGAAATTCTTCCGACCCCGGGGCAAAACCCATCCCGCGTTCCGCCAGTCTTCGGGCGACCCGGTGATGCAGCGTACGATTGCTCCGCGACACAAAGGCCCGCAGCGCCGGCTGGCTGATTCCGACTTCGCGGCTGAATCGCGCGAGCCCACCGCGACGCTGCATGATCTCGCACGTGATGGCACCGACTGTCAGGGTCGGAGCGGGCGGATTGACCTGACGCAGCAGCTGTGCCGGGGGTCTCAGATTTTCGAGGGAATCCAGGTCGACGCAGGCCACACGTTCGACAAACTGCTGGTACTGCTGATCCGTGACGTTTCCCAGGGACTGCTGCAGCAGCGAAGCCAGGAACGACGCCTGTTCCGGGGAGGCGCGTCGCGCTGACTTACGTCCCTGACAGCGAATTCCCTCGCGCAGATGCCGGAATGTCTGCAGATCTCCCAGGTTCTGCGCCTCCAGCAGGCGCCCGACCTCCGGTCCGCTGAGACTTGTGAGCGAATCGCGGCCGAAGGCCAGTCGCAGCAGAGTGGCGGCGCGGAACGTTTTTTCCGCTTCCTGACAGGACGCGAGTTCCGGAGGCACGGCGATCTCCGCCGCGGCGCGAAAGGCGTCGGCCAGCGACCCCACGTTCGAAGTCAGCAGCCGCACGGCGCGTTCGTTCTGGTGCTGCACCTTCGCCGGAGTTCCGGGGCACAGGGCCAGTGTGGGCGGGTTGAGCAGGTCCACAATCCGGATTGCGCGGTCGCGGTCGTCGATGCGGCGATTCGTTCCTTCGTGCATCCACTGGTGGAACAGCGACTCGTGAACCTCCGTCAGTTCCGCAATGCGTGAGATCGGCATGCCGGAAGCGCTGACCAGAGACCTCATCAGCAGACTCCGGTCATCGGCCGCAATGGCATCGTCGATGGCCGACACCAGTGCGGCATCGACAGCAGGACGCGGAATCGGCAGGGAATTCGTCACCGTGGCCGGACCGGAACTCAGCCGGGACATCGATCGCGCGGCCATTCTCCACAGCCGCAGCTCCGCCACCAGCTGGATCTCACCGTCGATCACGAAGGCCCGGATCATTTTCTGGAGACAGTCGCGCTGTGGCCGTTCGCTGTGGCGTGTCAGGTAGTTCCGGAGTGCGTTGCCGGTCACAGCGAATCCATTATGCCGGCGAAACCAGGCTCGCGCTGCGGAGTTGTCGCGGCAGCGCTCACGATTTCTCGCGGCAATCAGTGATCCCAGTTGTTCGGGTGACAGGCGTGTCGCGGATCTGCCTCTCGGCGAAGGCGCTGCCGGACGCCACGCGTTCAGCAGGGCGCTCAGAAATCCGGCGAAATCGTCACCGCCGCGGCAGCAGACATCGAGTACATGCAGGAACGAGGCTGGCTGAGACGCTGCAGGATCGCGCGCGTCATCGGGGGCAAACGCCAGGGACGCTGCAGCCGCTGCCTCCCAGTCCGCCGACGGTACGAGCGAACGAAGCTTCGTGCGGCGCAGTCCGCGGACGTCCTGGAACCGCGGAGGACGACGGTTGTCCGATTGACTGCCGGGCGATTCCTTCCTGCCCCGCGCTGCATTGTGCGAGCGTCTGCGGGCCAATTTTTCATCGAGTTCCAGCAGTCGTTCCGCCAGCCGCGCCAGTTGCTGTTCACGGACTTTCTGTCGTCGCAGGTTCAGGTCATCGAGCGACGCGGCTGCGGTGCTGCGGCGTTCCTCACCCACAACGCCACGAATGTAAGGAGGCTGCTGCCGTCGGCCGTGACTCTCGGCCACGTAGGCTGCGCCCAGAAAGTCTTCACGGCTCTGCAATTGCACGGGTGTCAGCCGTTCCGGCGGACCGATCACGACATGCGCGATCTCTTCACCCAGGGCCACGGTCGGAGCCAGTCGCCCGGTGATGATCTCGGCCAGGTCCTTCTCCGTCACCGTGCTGCAAAGCTGCGTTGACGCCCCATTTCTGCTGGCCGACCGACTCCGCAGCGCCTCCAGCAACTCGCGCTGCGTCCAGAACCGTAGCAGCAGCAGTCTTTCGAGCTGAACGTGAAATGGTGAATGCTCTGCCATAGGCGATCAGGCATTCGGCTGGAGGCGGGCGCCACGGGCGGGGTGCAGGAGGGTACGCGGCGTGCTTAATACTAACCTCGGCGCTCTTCGGCAAGCCTGAATTCGCATCGGGGTTTCGGCAAAATCCGCCGCATTCGCGTCGTGGAGTTTTCGCCACGCGTTCCGGATCATTAGAATACTGCCCTGAGATGCCTGGGGCTCTGAAGTGGCCCATGATATTGCTGCGTCTGAAAATGATGTTCCTGCGTATGAACTGGTGAGGTGAATCCGTGCATACCGAACTGAAAAATCTGACGCCCAGTCGTCGGGAGTTCCTGCATTGTGGTGCGGCAGGGGTCCTGACTGCCGCCGCCTCCGGCGCATTCGCCGGGAAATCCGCGGAACGCCTGAAGGTGGGTCTGGTGGGCTGTGGCGGAAGAGGGATGAGCGATGCTCAACTGTTCGCCGCGAATCCGGACGCCGAAATCGCCTTCGTCTGCGATGCCGATCAGCAGCGACTGGCGGCCGCCGCGAAACAGTTTGAAATTCCGGCCGATCGCGCGCTGACGGACATGCGCCACATGCTGGACGACAAGTCACTCAACATCGTTCTCGTCACCACACCGGATCACTGGCACGCTCCCGCCTCAATTCTGGCCTGCCAGGCCGGCAAACATGTGTACGTGGAAAAGCCGATCTCGCATAACGTGCGCGAGGGGCGTCTGCTGGTCCAGGCCGCGGAACAGTACGGGGTCAAAGTCCAGCACGGAACGCAGAGCCGCAGCACGGCGACCATGATCGAGGCGGTCAGACTCCTGCGGGAAGGAATCATCGGTAACGTCCTCGTCGCCAAATGCTGGAACATTCAGCAACGCGGCTCCATCGGGCGAGGTCAGGAAACCGCGCCGCCGCAGGAACTCAACTATGACGACTGGGTCGGCCCTGCACTCATGATCCCTTATCGCACCAACCGCGTCCACAATCGCTGGACCTGGTGGTATCACTTCGGC
>SYLK01000767.1 GCA_005809115.1 Planctomyces sp.
AATCAGACGACCGCTCATTAAGTCCCGGATATAGGAATGCCCGGTGGTCTTGACGATGCCGGCCTCGTACACATCAACCCGGCCGATGAAGTACCGCGATTCATCTCTCTCAAACAGCCGCCGATGTGCGACCAGAAGTTTGTCGCCTTCCTTCAGAAGCATACCAACCTCCCTGATGCGCTGAGTCAATATCTGGCTTGCATCACCAGACGCGGGCGAATCCGGTGATCTGTTGTTGCGGAACGACAACGATCACGCGGCGCCAAGTCATCATCCATCCCGATCAGTCACCTGTCCGTAGACCCGGCACAGGGTGCTCCTGTCGGGAGAAACTTCTCGGTTGAGCGATCGGTCGGGATGCCAGTTCCCTGTACGAAAACGAGATGCGACACCGCGGCAATATACCAGTTGTTTCTGTCTGATGGTAGTACGAGGCGAGGGCAACCGCGGGAGGGTAACCGACCGTGGGAAGGAAGCCTGCGAATGTGCTCCTGCTGTGTTGGCCTGACCTGTTGCCGTCGACCAGATTCTCGCCCCCAGTTGAACGGCTGCGCCCAGTGGAGAACGATCGTCCCCAATCGTTTCGGTGCCGCGGCATGCCCTGGCAACAAGTCCGAACGCGCGATGATCCGAAGCCCCTGACGACCATTGTCGCGTCCCGGAGTCTCGACACGCCCCATTCTCGGTCAGTCAGGATTCGCACCGAGAGCCCCCCCGAACCATTTTCAAATTTTTTGACAGCCATTTTTCAGTGGGTACAATAGGGGTCGACGCGCTGGCCCCTCGGCCCCTCGGCCCCTCGGCCGGCGGGACCTGCAACGTGCAGATCATCGTGTGTGTGGTAGCGTGAATGGCTGGCAACCGGAATTCCTCTGCGGAGGAAGCGACGGGGTCGGGAGTCTTTTTCTGCAGACTCCAGCGCGGTCTATGTCTCAGGAAGTGGATGCGACCGAGTTGATTGGCAGAAAAAGACTCCCGACCCCCTGGCCCCGCCGTGTGGTCGAAAAATTCTCAGACCAATTCGCCGGGTACGCGGATCGGATGGCCAGAGATCGCATGGCCAGCGAAGATGACTGATGTTGTGATTCAGGCGATCGTGACGTCCCGAGTGTGTGGTGTCCGTTCCCGCTCCGTGCTTTGCAGCGGAGGATCGTCATGGCGCTGCCGTGGTTGTCCGTGGTCATCCCGGCCGATAATGGTCAGGCGTTTCTCGACGCGGCTCTGCAGAGTCTCCTCCGGCAGCGTGCCGGTGACGGGATCGAGATCATCGCCGTTGACGACGGTTCGTGTGACGAGACGCTCGCGATCCTGACCGGATATTCGCGACGCCTGCCGATCCGGAGTGAACGATTGCCGCATTCCGGGAACTGGGTGATTGGTACGAACGTGGGCCTGTCGCTGGCCCGCGGGAAGTACGCGTGTTTTCTCCATCAGGACGACCGGTGGTGCGACAACCGGTTGCAGACGCTGCGCAGCCTGGCCGATCAGCATCCTCAGATCCCTCTGCTGATCCATCCGTCGTGGTATGTGGACGCTTCCGGAGCACGCGTCGGTCGACTGTCCTGTCCCGTGCGCGCCAACGGAGGACTGGTGGATGCGGCGGAGCTGGTGCACGGGCTGTTGATCCAGTGTTTTCTGACAACATGTGCACCGGTATTTCGGATGGATGTTGTCCGTGAGACGGGTGATCTGGACGAAACGCTGTGGTATTCGGCGGATTGGGAGTTCTGGCTGCGACTTGCCGGCGTCGCCGGTGCCGTCCTGCATCCCGAGCGGCTGTGCGAGTTCCGGCTGCACCGAGCATCGCAGACGTCGGTTCGGGCGATCGATCCGAATGACCTTCAGCGCCAGCATGACGAGGTACTTTCGCGGCACCTGCCTCGTGCGGTAGAGCATGGCCCCGACTCGATGGTGGCGCGTCTGGCGAACTTCTCTGCGAAAACCAACGTGGGACTGTCCGCATGGCGGAATCACGACGGTCGGAGAATTCGGTCGCTGGTGCCTGATGTACTGCGCCTGGGCCCGATCGGAATTTGGCGATACATGAACTCTTCGCGAATCACGGAACGCGCCATCAGCCGATTGCGCGCCGGTCTCCGCCGCACGGCTGAAGGCTATAGGGACGTTAAGCTAGAGGCCCCGGTATCTCGCGACAAAGCGAGAGCAGGGATCTCCGGTGCCGTCGAGACCGGGTGCCTGTCATGAAGCAGTGGGACATGATATTGGTCGTTCCTGAACTCGAGAGTGTTCGAACATGAGCAGAGCTGCTTCTCAAACTTTGGCGTCTGGACACCGGGCCGTTGCAGGCAAGCGATCCTATGGGGGCGCGATTTCCCAGCAGCGGCACTTCACAGAGCAGAGCCCCTGCTGAACGGTGCCGGACCACTCGTGATACCAGATCGCGCAATTCATGTCGCTGCTGTTCCGGTCGGACATCGCACCTCATCGTGGGCGGTTCTGGTGTGCGGAATCTCGCTGGGCGTGGCAGGATGTGGCGGAGACACAACGACTCCCACTGTGTCATTCTCAGAGAACCAAACTTCTTCGGGGCGCGGCGGTCAGGAGCGCGCAGTCGTGTGCCGCGAGCCGTTATGGGATTTCGGAGTCACAGATGCCTCGGCACCTCGGACGTTTCAGCACACTTTTACGTTGGAGAACGTGTCAAGGCACTCCGTGAGGGTGGCAGGTGTGAAGTCAATGTGCGGTTGCATTGGCACGCTGGACCATCCAAACACGATCGCACCCGGCGTCACGGCGAACGTTACTGTGAACGTCAACGTGGCTGGACCCCCAGGACGGTTCTCACGGACGGTCGAGGTCGAACTGGAGCAACCGTCTCGGAGAATGTTGCAATTGAGTATAAACGGGACAGTTCGTGCTGACGCGACCATCTATCCGACTCCCGCGACCGTGGACTTTGGACGACTCGCTGTTTCTGATAAGAAGGTCCGGCAGGTACGTCTGTCACGGTATGACGGGAGAGCGGTGCAGATAAGCGAAATTGAATCGACTGGTTCGCCCGTCTCAGTGATTGGCATCAAAGCACTCGACGAGCAGCGAAGCACACTCGAAGTAACGCTGGAATACAACGGGGCGGATGCGGTTCTTGGCCGGGCAGACCTTCCAGTGCCTCGATTGAGCTTTGAACGCCCCG
>SYLK01000768.1 GCA_005809115.1 Planctomyces sp.
GCTCCCCATCCGGGCCTCCGGCCGCAAGTCCATTCAAGTGACGCTGCATCAAAGTTGTTCCGGATCTGTCCGTAATGAGCTCGTACGGCATTCCCGGAGTCTCGCCAGCTGCGCGTCCGGACAGAGGTCAGTGCGGCCTGGGCGACTCGGGCGCGCTTTTCGGGTGAATCCAGAATCCCGCGCAGGTACTCAGCCGCCTCATCAGAATTCCGACCTGCAAACAGGAATCCGTCACAACCGTGCTGAATCAGACTGGGAATACCTCCGGCATTGACAGCGATCACGGGCAGACCGGACGCCATCGCTTCCAGAATCACGTTGCCCATCGTTTCGGTTTCCGACGCATAAATAAACGCGTCCGCGGAAGCGTATGCGGCAGCCAGTTCGTCGCCGCGGAGATATCCGACGAACGTGGCTTTGTGCCCGGCGAACCGGCGTTCCAGTTCCTGTCGCTGCGGCCCGTCCCCGACGATGCCCAGAGTCGCGGCAGGCACGCGCTGCAGAATCTCAGCGAGAAATCGTACGTTCTTTTCAGGCGCCAGTCGGGAGACTGTGAGGAGCAGAGGTGAGTCGGGATGCGCACCCTGAAGCCGGCGCCGCATCGTGGCACACCGGCGATCCGGGGAGAACTTCGACGAATCCACCGCAGGCGGCCAGAGATCCACCCGCTGAAATCCTCGCCTCGTCAGATCGTCCGCCATAACCGGTGAGACTGTCAGATTCCGATCCGCGGTATTGTGATAGCTTCGCATCAGCCACCACAGCAGGTGAGACAATGGTGTCAGCCCCGGATATTGCCGCACAAACTCGCCGTACAGTGTGTGAAAAGAGAACAGCGACGGAATCCTGAGATCACTGCGGCTGAGAAGATCGTAACACTGAAACCCGAAGGCGAACGGATTCAGAAAGTGCACTACGTCCGGTTGAAAGGCCCTGAGTTCCTGTATCAGACGCTGGTCAGGCCGTCCGATGACGTACTCCGGATAGGTCACACAGGGAAATCCTGGAAATTCAATCAGGCGCACGGGGGACTGCCGTGGCTGTGACGCAGCGGGGCAGACCACGACGACGTCATCACCATGGCTGAGCAGCTGCTGGATCAGGCTCAGCGTGCGCCCGACGACGCCGTCAACCTTGGGAAGAAAGACTTCCGCAATGATGGCGATTCTCATCAGAGTGTCTCCAGCGCGATCGAGAACATTCCCCTGCCGCCACGAGCACGGAGTCACGGCCGGCGGCGCGCCAGCGCCAGGACGATGTTGTGGTGATCCACGACGGGAAAGACGAGCCGGTTAAGAATCGTCTGCTGCCATCGACGCGACCGGTGAAGCCCGATCTCCTCAATGAATGGTGTGAGCCATCCGCCGTGGTAAGCGAATTCCATGAACGAATCGAAGTCCGGAAAACTCAGCTTCGGTTCCAGGGTTTTCGCCTGCAGGACCTCGAATCCCGTCTGTTCCAGAACCGTCACAACTTCGCGCTCGCTGCCGGGACAGATCACATCCTGCAGGTCGGGCACTCGGCCGCCGAACAGCAGCCTGAGCACCGGGTGCCCGGCCCGCCGACGCAGCTCCCGGTATCCTGCCGTTGTGCCCCCGACAAAGGACCAGACACCATCGGCGGCAAGCTTCGAGTGGATCCGCGGCGCCAAGTGAGTCATGGGCACAAATCCGGTCACGAAGTGCGTGGCGATCAGTTCGAACTGCTCACCCTGAAAATGGTGCTCCAGATTCGCCCCGTCGTCGATTGCGGCCACCAGATCCGGAATCTTCCTCTGCGCGATCGCGACCATCTGCCGGGAAATGTCGATTCCGTACGGTTCGATGGCTCGCTGTGACCTCTCCCGCAGCTTTGCCAGAAACATGCCGGTGCCCATTCCGATGTCCAGCACACGCATCACCGGCAGCACGTCCGACAGCAGACCGGCGGCTGCCAGATGATCCAGTGCACTGTCCAGAGAATCTCCGGTCGTATTCTGCGGATCATGATCATACTGAGTTGCGATGACGTCGTCGTACTGACGCTGAATGACCGCGGATTCCATCCGGTGCTGGTCCTGAGGGGTAATGTGTGAAAGCTGAACACGTTTCCGGGCTGCAGTTGTGGTGGGGCGTCGTTAAGAGACGGCGAAGACTCTGTGTAATTTTCGCGAACACAGTGTCTTCATAAACGATTCATGCAGGCTTAACACGAAGTTCCGAATCCGGTTCCAGACTGGCCAGCATGGATGACGACTTCGACATCATGGTGATTGGCGGCGGTGCCGGCGGCGGAACCCTGGCAGCGAACTGCGCAGCCGCCGGAAAGCGGGTGCTGCTGGTAGAACGCGGTCAGGGGCCCGCTGTCGAAATGCGGGTGGCTGGGACCGCGCGGGGCTCTTTCCACGATGAAGCTGCAACGCTGATCGACAGGGGGCCCTATGATGACCGTCGGATTGAAGTCAACGGGACCGCGGCCCGACTCTACATGGGTGGAATTCTCGGCGGGGGAACTTCGGTCTATGGCGCGGCGCTGCTGCGACCCGCACCGGCGGATTTTACACCGGGCCGATATTACGCAGACCGGATTCCCCCGGAGATTCGGGACTGGCCGATCAGTTTCTCGTCATTCGAGCCGTTTCTGGAGGCCGCCGAACGGCTCTATCATGTCGCGGATGGACCCTGCACGACGTCCGCAGGGACAGCCGATGCAACATCGACTGGCGGACACACCGGTGATATGTTCGCTCCGGCCATGCCTGCGGCCGCGGCGTGTCAGGGCCTTCCGCTGGCACTAATCAATCAGAGGCTCATGCAGGCAGCCCGGACCGCGGGGTTGTCGCCCTACCGGCTGCCGCTGGCGATCGACGCTGCCCGTTGCCTCAGGTGTGACTCCTGTGCCGGCTTCGTCTGCCCCACCGGAGCCCGCCGCTCGTCGGCCCAGCTGGTTCAGGAAACGATCTCCCGCGGGCATCCCCTGACGCTGCGGGTGAACTGTGAGGCGGTACGCCTCGAGCGCGGTCACCGGGGGCGACTTGCCGGCGTCTGGCTGCGGAACCGCATCGATGGTTCGCTGGATCGGATTCGCGCCCGGCGATATGTGCTGGCGGCGGGAGCCATCGGTTCCGCGGCACTGCTGCTGCAGTCCGGATTCGATCATCCGCAGGCTGGCCGAAACTACATGATGCATTACTCGCCCCTGGTCGTCGGTGTTTTTGCCGGCACCACCGAGGCGGGCCGAACATTCGTGAAGCAGGTCGGGTGCTCTGATTACTACTATGGCACCAGAGAACTGCCGGAAAAGATGGGCATCATTCAGTCGCTGCCGGCCCCGGGGCCGCTGATGATGGCCAGGTCCGGTCTGAAACTGATCCCGGTCTGGATGCTCAACATCCTTCGGTCACGACTGCTGCCTTTGTTGGGAATCGTGGAAGACCTGCCGGATCCGGAGAATCGTGTTTCGGTAACCGCTTCCGGAGCGATTCAGCTCCGCCACCAGTTCTCAGATTACGATCGGATTCGCGGGCGGGAAATGGCGCGACAGATGTCTCGGCTGCTTCGACAGACCGGGGCGATTCACTGTGTGACCGGGCTGTTTCCGACGCAGGAGCACGTGGCTCACCAGTGCGGGACCCTGCGGTTTGGAACATCCCGGACCTACGCCTGTGCGGATCCGGAGTGTCGGCTGTTTGATCTGCCGGATGTGTTTGTGGCTGACGGGAGTTTCATGCCGACTTCACTGGGAGTTGGCCCATCCTTAACAATCATCGGCAATGCTCTGCGTGTTGCCGGAATTGTGGCATCAGAAACGTGAGACTGTCGATGCGGGTCCGACTGGAACAGTTTCGGCAGGCTCGCCGAATTCACGGCGGGACATTGAACATGCTGGGCGCGGCGATCGGAGTCCGTCTGTCGCGCACACCCATTCCCACAGCAGCACTTAGCCGAAAGGTCTTTCAGATGATGTATGGCACAAAGTACGAGGCTCTGGACGAGACGGAACTGGAAAAGCCGCTCGAGCAGTTTCACACCATCAATGAGTTGTTCACTCGCGGCATCAGACCGGAACGGCGACCCGTCCCGGAGCGGACCGATCAGCTCCTGTCACCGGTTGACGGCACCGTACAGGACATCGGACGAATCGAGGATAACACGGTGATGACCGTCAAAGGGATGCGCTATACGCTCGGCTCGCTCTGTCCCGAGACCGATACGACTCCGTTTCAAAACGGCCACTTTGCCATCCTGTTTCTCTCACCCCGGGACTGTCACCGCGTGTTCACGCCGGCCGCAGCCATCCTGCAGCAGCTGGTGCACGTTCCTGGACATCGGCTGCTGGTGCACCCGCCCTTTCAGACGCCCGAGTTCCCTGTGTTCACACTGAACGAACGACTGGTGATGCAGCTCGCCACTCCACTCGGCCGGTGCCTCCTGATCATGGTGGCCGGCTGGGGTGTCGGTCACATCACGCACCCCTTCAGAATCGGGCGCCGATTCAGCCCGCGGCGCGTGAGCGTGACCAGCCTCGACCCGCCGCGGCGAATGGATCGCTCCGAGTGGATCGCAACCTTTGAACTGGGTTCCACCGTAATCATGATTACTGAGCGTGACCGCATGGCGCAGCCACTCGTCGAACGCGAGCAAAGCGTCCGTTTCGGCATGCCGATCTTCGATGCGCATTGTCTGACAGGTGTTCCGTGAATCACTCAGCCATCAAGACCGATCCTGGTTCTCCGGCCACGCCGGAGCTTCGAATCCATCGGCTGGCAGACGATTCGGCAGATGAACCCGGTCACCGCTTTCTGAGCCCCCGCTCACGTCTGGTGGTCCATTGTGATCACGCGGGCCTCGCGCAGGACTACTGCCGATTTCTTATGGGAGATCCAGCGGCGGAGTCTCTGTATTCCGTCCCGGAACCGCTGAGCGATGCAGCGTTTCTGAAGTACTCTTCCGCCAGCGAAATCTCTGCCGACGAGATCGTCGTATTCACCGACGGTCGACCCACGAAGCGCCTGCAGGGTGTTCTGAATCGGCTGGCTCTGATCCCCCGAAGCCGGCCGATCAGCTGCCTGCTGGTTCTGACATCACTCAGAAGTCACATGGCAGCGGGTCGTCCCGATCGGATGCAGCTGCTGCTGGACCAGCTGAGTTCTGAGTTCCGAAAGGTGCCTGCTACTCTTCCCCCGTTGCCTCCGGGCTCGCCGGGACGGGGCGGTTTCAGTGTCGTCGGCACGGAATCCGATGTCACGGACTCCGTCGATCGCACGCGTCCCTGCCTGATCGTGATCCGCACCGGATATGTTCTGAACGCGTCTTCAGCCGTCTCGCGGCGGCTGACCCGACTCCGCAGTCTCCGGCAAGGCATCCTCCCCCGACTGACCACGACTTTTGTTGACGGCTCCGCACTCTTCACCGTGATCGGGCAGGAACTCGCCGGATCGTGTCAGAATCCTGCTGAAAAGGCCTGCCCGATTGCCTGCGACATCCCGGATCAGCACGGAACCGTGCGGCAGCTGACGCTGCTGGGAGTTCGTCGCAGCTGGCACTCGCTGTTCCCGTCAACTGACTCACCAGGTCGCGGTGAACGACTGCTGCAGGCCGCAGTCACAGTCATTTCAGCCTGTGGAGTTCCCTGGCTTCTGTTCGCCTGTTGTCTGCTTTTCGGCCGCCTCACACCAGCCGTCCGGCAATGGCATTTTCACACTCTGAAACCGCGTTCGCTCGGTGAACTGCTCAGCCTCTGCAACCGGCATAACTGGCGTGATGTTCAGATCGCCGGCTATAACAATGGCGTCAACCATTTCGGCTGGAAATTTCCCGACCGGACAGTGGTACTGACCACAGGAATTCCCGGAAACGCCTGCCTGTCGGACCGAAGTGAGTCTCGTGGGGTGTCAGCGTTGCCCGACCGGATCGGAGCCGACCGGGAGCCAGCTGCGGGATCAGCGGGAGCGCTCCTGACGGTCGATGCCGGACTGACACTGAACTACTGCATTCAGGAACTGCGGAGGGTGGATCGCGAGTTTCTGGTGGTTCCGAACTACACCTGGATCAGCATGGGGACATTGTTCTTTGTACCGGTGCATGGCTCGGGCAGTCGGGTTTCCACTCTGGGAGACACGATCGAAGACGTACTGCTGTACGATTGCGAAAAGGAACGGTTCGTGGCTGCACGGAGGGGCGAAGCAACTTTTCGCGAATGGATGTACCATCCCGCACAGCATCGGCTGCTCCTGCGGCTGACTCTGCGGGTCCAGCCGAAGTCGCGGTATCTGGCCCGACGATCCACGCTGGAAAACCCGTCGGCCGAGGCAGTGCAGGAGCTGTTTGCTGACCCGGAAGCATCACACGTCGAGATCCGGCGGAATCGCGCCTCGAGCACCGCCATTGACGTCTGTCGATACTACGTTGACACCGGTGTGCCGCGGCCGGGATCGATGGAGATTCCTCGCGACAGCATTGGTCGGATCTGGGACCGCCTGGAAGAAACGCCGGTTGTCTCCGCGCTGTTTCACTGGCTGGTACGGACGTTCGCATTCCACGTCGAGTTGTTTCTCCGACGTGATGAGTTCCTCGTTTTCTGGAACCACCTCCCGACACTCCCGGTCGCCAAGATTCAGCTCCGTCGTATGTTGAAGGACGGCCTGCCGCATTCTGCCTGTGCCGTTGAGGACTGCATATCCGCAGATTTGTTCATGGCTCGGAGAAATCGCGATGTCTTCTGTGAGTTTGTCACCACCTGCCTCCCCCACGTCCGCTCAAACCCCGGAAAACAGAGCCTGTGATCCGATGGCGGCCGAGCCTGGATCGGTACTGGATACCTGTGACCGGATGGTCCGGCTGAAGGTTCCGAATCTGCTCCGGCTGTATCTGAATCCTTTCGTGGCACAGACGTGTCTGGCGCTCAGTGAAATTGTGCATGCTCTCTGGCCTGACAGTCTGCCGGCTGGAGACTACCCGTCCTTCCTGGCGAACTCAGGCGACGAAGGACTCAGCGGTGCCATCAAACTGGCCCGATACACCCAGAATTCCCTGGCGCTGAGGTCGCCCGCGCCAGCGGATGCACATCACCATTCCACGCGAGTGCTGCTGGTGGATGACGGACCCTGGTTCCGGAATTTTGCAGAAATGTGCCTCGACCAGGCTGCAGGCGCCCCGTCGAATGACAGCGATGCGAAACCTGCCCCGACAACCAAAGTCTTCATTCCGGACGTCACCTCGATAACGATCGCGGACTTTCTGCGTCTCTGTGAATCAGAAGACGGCCTGTCCGGGATCCTTGTGCTGTCGCCTCGGGCCACATGGCTGCAGACGAGTGATTCCGAGGTCTCGGCGGTACTCAGGTCCTCGATCCGACGGTTCTTGTCGCAGGGTACAAACCTGTGGATCTGCTGCGTCGATCAGGAGCACTTTCTCCCGGACACAGGTTCCAGCGCCGCCGGACTGGTGCCGGATATCGTCGTGTTTGACGAGACTTTTACGGGTCGTCAGGTTCCGTTCGGCGCATTTTCCTCACGTCCGACACTCTCTGCCCAATGGAGGGGCCGGGGCATGACGACCTTTCATTCGACAACGTATCAGCCGAACTCGATCTCCACGATGCATTTCCTGAAATGTCTCGCCGAACATTCTCCGCAGTTTTTTCGCGAACTGGAGCCGCGATTCCGTGCATTGTCGGCTGACCGAGGTCTGCTGCGCCGAACTTTTCGGACGCTCTTCAGTCCGGCGCTGGCTCGCCTGACGGCTGCTGCGGGCTTCGATTCAGACGACGTTACGGCGTCCGGGCACTATCTGAGGGTCGGGTCGAAGAAGTGTTTCGACGGAGTCGGCGGCGTGGCCTGCAGTCTGCGAGGTCATAATCCGGATACCTGGGTATCAGAAATCCAGGCGCTGGAATCCAATCCGGACATTCGCGGTGAAGTCGCAGATCGGCTGTTTCAACTCACAGGGCTGCGGCACCACGTACCGGCTGTGAGCGGAAGTTCAGCGGCCGAGCACGCGCTGAAACTGGGACTGCTCGCCCGGGTTCCGCACGGATTGATCGTCGCCCTCCAGGGAGGATTCAGTGGCAAGACTCTCCTCGCACTGGCAGGAACGTCTCGGGACTCGTATCGGCGACGGCTTGATCCGCTCTATCCCGATGTGGTTTATGTTGACCCGTTTGCAGCCGACGCCGTATCTCAGCTGAGTCGCATCCTGAGGGAGCTTCCTGTGGCCCTGATTCAGCTGGAATTGATTCAGGGAGTCGGCGGCGTGCGCGAAATTCCCGCGGCGGTGCTGGATCTTCTCAGGTCCACCCGACAGGACACCGGCGTGCTGCTGTTTGTGGACGAAGTCCAGACGGGCATGTTTCGAACCGGGCCATTCGTACGCTCCACGGAGTTGTCGCTGGCGCCTGATCTGCTGACAATCGGAAAAGGGACCAGCGACATGATGATTCCTTTCGCCCTGACACTCTACTCGGACCGCGTCGACCATCTGCTGCAGTCACGCGCCGCGTCCTATCCAGCGTTCCTGCAGCAGCGCTGTGGATACGAACTGGGCTACCGGTCGGTTTTGAATACGCTGCGGCGTCACGAACGTGAGAACTCGTGCGATCAGGTCCTGACTGCCAGCCAGATTCTGAGCAGCCGCCTGCAGCAGGTTCTGGCAGATGTTGACATCGTGAAGGATATCCGCTGCTACGGACTGCTCATCGGCATCGAACTCGACCTGCAGCGGACAGTGGCGCAGCGCTGCGGGCTGAATCCGGCTCAGCTGTATCTGCTGCAGATGACGCAGCATCGGAACTGGCCGCTGCTGATGGGTTTCTGCCAGTATGAACCACACGTGCTGAAGCTCACACCCCCGCTGACAATCACAGAGGACGAAGTGGAGCTGCTCACCCGGACAATCTCTGACACTCTGCGCGCATCCCCCCCACGTCTGCTGCTGACAGGCCTGCAGGCATGGCTGCGATCTCGTGCGTGACTCTGCCGTGCGAAACCACGCGGAATTCGTCCCGACATCGAATTTCTGCAAACACCCACGGGGTGTCAGACACAGCGAAAGACACAGCGAAAGACACAGCCTATGACATTGCCGCACACACCGTCAGCAATCAGCCACTCCGAACGCCCGATGAACATTCTGCGAATTCGCTTCGAGGAACTCTACCGACGGCATCTCTGTCGCCATGGACAGTTCGGAATCAATGTCCTGCATCTGATGGCCGTCTACGGAATTTATTTCTCTGTCTTCTCGCTGGCTGCGATTCTGCTTCAGTATCTGCCGACCCAGCCGGGACCGACATTCGTCACCGCCACACTGGCTGCCCTGTCTGTTCCGTATCTGCTGCTGCTTCTCTGCAACGTCCCGCTGCCAGCTTTCCTGGCGACTCTGGCGGCGACGACCGCTCTGATCTGGACGGCCCGTGCCGGGAGCGAACTGTTTGTCGCGGTCCACCTTCTGCTGATCGTGTTCTGGCACCGCTTTCAGCTCTGGAGCCATACGCGCTACACACTGCGGCGGGATATGACGGAATTCACCGCCACATACCGCAAGGGAGTCACGCTGTCTGTCCTCCTGGCCGTCTATGAACTGCCGCTGCTGCATCACTATTTTATCGCCGGTCAGACACCGCTGTCCGGTGCGGATCCCGAGCCGCATCAGGCCACTGTCGGCCGAACCGACTGATTTGTGCAAACCGTTGCCGCCAGACCTGACCCCGGCGCGAGGGTCGGCCCTCATGGACTGGCGGAAGCGTCGCAGTGTCTGATCAGCCAGGGCGTTGCTGGTGCCAGCGCAAAAGGAAGCAGGCTCCGTCGGCGGGGGCCGTACGACGAAGCCTGCACCACGCAGCCGTCTGACGCGGTTCAGCAACACTGTGCTTTCCTGAACCAAGGACCGGCCAAAAAATAAGTTGAACAAATTGTCTGGTCAGGGAAGCGCAGCGCCCCTGACCAGGATCACGCGGGTGTGTGACAGCGGCTGGACGTGAATGTTTCGTTTTGACCGTAAAATTGCTGCATGAAATCATCGGCCAGCTGATGAACTGATCCAGCGAATCCGAATTCGAGGCGCAGGATTCATGCGGCCGAAGTTTTCATGAGTTTGTTCAACTTGTTTTTTGGCCGGTCCCAAATCTTTGTGCAACGGAGTTTCCTGGCTCGTCCGTTAAGC
>SYLK01000769.1 GCA_005809115.1 Planctomyces sp.
ATTTGAACAAGCCGTCACTCGCCCCGGACGGGCCATTTTCCGCCTGGGCCGCAGTCGATCCTGTCACAGCGCAAGGCCATCGCGACGCTTCATGCGCTGCGATCCCACCCATGTGCGCTGCGGACCCGGATCATCGTGTCCAGAATCGTGTTCCAGGTCGATGGCTGTTCCAGCGTCGCATTCGGAAACATGCAGCCATCCCAGCAGATATGCCGGATCCCCCGTTCTGCTGCACCCTGCAGCCAGTAGCCGGCACAGCGGACGATATCCAGTTTTCCCGCGGGATCGTCTGCCCGGCAGTGCTTCCCGGTCTTGTCATGCGAGCCGGCGCCGTGGACCTGACCATCGTTCTGAGCCACATGGAAGTCGATCGTCCAGGGTCTCAGCCGGTCAGTCATCGTCTGGTAGGCTGCGTAGAATTCCGCTTCTGAACAGCCATCGCGGACCAGGGCGCATTCCGGTGCATTGTAGCCCAGCAGATACAGATAGGTGTGCGCCATGTCCGCCTGAAAGCCCAGCGACTCCGGCATGCCCACCTCTTCCAGCAGATTCAGCATATCTTTCCAGCTGTGCATGCCGGCCCAGCAGATCTCACCTTCCGCGGCGAGCCGCTGACCGTGCCCGGCGGCGATCTTCGCAGCTTCTCGGAATGTGCCGGCAATCTTTGACGTGTTGACACGGGGACTCTCACGCCATCGGGCAACGCCAAATTCCGCCGAGTCGATGCGGATCACTCCGTACTTTCGCACCCCATGCCGCTCGAACACACCGGCAATCCGGCAGGCCATCCGCACCGCATTCAGAAATTTCTCGCGGGCAACATCGTCACCCATGGCGGAGTCACCAACCGTGCCGGGCCAGACAGGCGCGACCAGTGAACCAACGCAAAACCCATAACCCGCAATCAGGTCGGCGATCCGCAGCAGTTCCGCATCGTCAGCCTCGGGGTTCGTATGCGGCAGAAACAGAAAGTAATCGATCCCTTCAAATTTCTGTCCGTTCACATTGGCCGCGGCCGTCAGCTGCAGCATCCGCTCCAGACAGATCGGAGGCTCCTGTCCGGGGCCATCGCCCTTGCCGACCAGTCCGGGCCACATGGCGTTGTGAAGCCTGGGGAGTGTGTGAGACATACGGAATTTTCCACTGCAAGGGACCAGAGATCAAACTGTCAGTTCTCACCAGCAACCCGGAACCTGCCGCATCGGCAGATCCCATCCGGGCTGGCTGGTGCGCCAAGAATTCGCCGGATGGCCAGGATGTTACTTCCGATGGTCGCCGACCGCAGGTGCCCCGGGCTGTGCATCAGGGCCGAAATAACGCAGTCCCACGAGAGGCTCCGTGCCGGTATTCTCAAATGTGACACCTTCCGCGGCCGCTCTGGCAGTGACAAATATCTCGTCCTCGGTCATTGCCCCGAAACGAATCATCACGGGCGACTGCACCGCCAGTTTTCCTGCCCGTCCCAGCCCCTGAACCGTGATCCATCCGTAGGCTCCACCGTCCCGTACGGTGCATTTTGCCCCGGGCTGCAGCGTCAGCTCCTTGGCGGTAAACAACTGCCGACCGTCAACCTTGCCGTAGACGATCCACTTGTCAACCCAGCCGTCACCCTGTTCACTGACGATCGGTTCGAGGTAGTTGCTGTCGCGGAATGACGGGTCAACGTTTTTCTGCCAGTCCAGCGCGTTGACCAGATAGGCATTGTCGTTGTGAAACTCCGGCGGAAAATCCTTCGTCAGCAGCGCTCGCGGAACGGAACGTCCTTCGACCAGATTCTGGTACATCGCGAAGACGTCGCTGCCCCACTGCGGCTCGTATGTCACCAGAGAACCAGGAGCATGCAGGACGCACGGTGGAATCAGCCAGCCCGTACCCGGTTTCAGACGGTAGGCGCGGGACAGGTCCAGCAGCCCGTTCTCACCTTCATTCCAGCGGTCCAGACAGTCAATCACATCCTGCTTCGTGGTCCCCGGCTCAAGCCCCATGAACGTGTAGGGAAAATTGTTGCCAATCTGGTTCATCTGGGGAGGAAAATAGTAACTCTCCGGCTTGCCTTCCTGACCGACTTTCGCTGCCTGCTCCGCGTTCTGATGCATATGGTGCGGGATCGGCCCCATGTTGTCGAAGAACTTGGAGTAGACAGGCCACTTGCGGAACGTGTTCCAGATATGATCGCCGATGACTTCGCTTTTCAGTTCGGCCACGACATCCCGCAGCAGAAATTTCTGCCCCTGAAACACGCAGTACGACAGGCCTTCATCGTGGTTGCGGTTCTCGTTGGCAGCTTCGGTTGTCGAGGCGAACCAGCGCTCGTCAATTCCCCCACGATGCATCCCCATCGCGTAATAATCTGCCGGATGCAGCCGCAGCCGACGGCCCGGCTGGAGAAATGATCGGGGAACCCAGGTCGGGGCCAGCCGCAGAATTCCGTTACCGGCCGTCAATGCGTCTGAGGCGATTCTTGCAACATTGGTGGTCATGAAAGAAGCCAGTTCCTGAATTGACAGTGCGGCTGACATTCCGGCGGACAGTAAGTATCCGCTGATACGATACACGAAGAACTTCCCCCCGACCGGCCGGGACAGGGATCGATCAGTCGTTCGACTGGTTTTCGCATATTGACTGACGGCGGGCTGTTTGAAAAGCGATCAAAGATTTTTGCACCTGCGGGAACCACTGCTGAATTCCGACCACGGCTCACCTGACAGACCGGAAATGATTGTCGCGGGATTCCAGAACCGTAGAATGCCGACAGAAGACCGGAACTCCGTTCAGGCTGACGGCGCCGTTGTCCGGCTGCCGGATGTCCGCCCCACCGTGAATCGAACCGGGTCTGAGTGAACCGGGTCTGAGTGAAACAGAGAAGGAAACCATGACGCGGGTCGCAATTCTGGGTGCTACGGGTTATACGGCGCTGGAGCTGCTGAAAATCCTGACGCGACATCCCCACGTGCAGGTCACAGCTCTGACGTCGCGCCAGGACGGGGCACCGCATATTTCGGAAATTCACCCGTCGCTCACCGGGCTGCTCGATCTTCGCTGCGAGAATCTGACCGCAGATGAAGTCGGTCACCGCTGCGAGATTGCTTTCTGTGCGCTGCCGCACGTGGCCAGCATGGAGGCAGTCCCGCAACTGCTGAACGCAGGCTGTCGCGTGATTGACCTCAGTGCCGACTACCGCCTGCACGATCCCGGTGTCTATGAGAAATGGTACGGCCACGTCCACACAGACCCCGCACGACTGAGCACAGCCGTGTATGGCCTGCCGGAGCTCTACCGAGGCCGCATCCCTTCGGCCCGCCTGATCGCCAACCCGGGGTGCTACACCAGCACGTCCATTCTGGCTCTGGCTCCGCTGCTGCAGGAACGTCTCATCGATCCGCAGGGCATCATCATTGACGCCAAGAGCGGTGTCAGCGGTGCCGGGCGGACGCTCAAGCTGAATTATCTGTTCTCGGAATGCAACGAGTCGGTAACTGCCTACGGCATCGGCAGCCATCGGCACACTCCGGAGATCGAGCAGGTCCTCAGCGATGTCTGCGGCACCGCGGTGGAAGTCGCTTTCAATCCGCATCTGATGCCCATGGACCGCGGCATCCTGTGCACCATCTATCCGCGGCTGCTTTCCGACCTGTCAGTCGAAGACCTGCTGCAGGTTTATCGTCGGTTCTATTCCGGACAGCCTTTCATCCGGATCGTGGAACGAATTCCCGCCACGAGGGACGTGGCACACACCAATTTCTGTGACATCAGCCTGCGGATGAATCGGCACCAGCTGGTGGTGTTTGCCGCCATTGACAACCTGCTTAAGGGTGCCAGCGGTGTCGCCGTGCAGAACATGAATCTGATGCTGGGACTGGATGAACGCACCGGCCTGCTGCGGTGCTGAAGCACCAGATATCCGGATCCACGCATCGGCATGTGGACGGCGGTGGCGGACGGCATGTGGACGGCGGCGGACGGAAGGAAGGCACGGACAGCACCTGTTCCGGCGCTGCACCGGTTCCGGCCTGGCTGGTCTTGTGGTACACTGCCGCCAGCAGCAACTTCAGAGTAACCAGAATTTCCTGACCGCGTGTCATGATCGGGGGCTCCGCAATGACTGAATCGACACAGCCGGAACGTGTGACTTCCACCACTGGAGCGGCGGCCCCGGGCGCCGCTCAGGTGGAACCTGATGTGACCGAGACTGTCCGTCAGGCCGTTGAATGCGGCGGGGACGTTCGGGAACAGGTCCGCTCGATCGTGGTCGAGCTGTTCCGGGGATCGCAGGGGACCGGGGAAACGGTCCGGTCGGCGGTGCGCAGCGTTTATGCGACGGCGGTCGACGTCGTGCGCCGTTCCGCGCCGGAGAACCCCGACAGTGTGCTGCGGAACGTGATCGACGGGATCACGTCGGGCGTACAGACGGTCGCGCAATCGGCACAGTACGCGATTCAGGAAGCCTCGGCACGCGGCCAGCGATTCGCGGGTGAAGACGTGGACTACGCGAAAAGAAGTCTGAACACTGCAAGCGACGTGCTGCTGGACACCGTGCGGTATGCGTCGGAACGCATCGGCGCCGAGCTGGGATCCGGTGCTCGCGAGCTGAAGACTCATGCAGAACGGGCCGTGGAAGCCGCTCGGCCGGCGATTGCAGCGTCCCTGGATGCCTTGGCGCGACATCCGGTGCAGACCGCGACGGAGGCTGCCGGTACCACGATCCGCGGCGGTCGGCTTGCTGCCGGCGCATTCCTGAGCGCGGTCAGCGGGGTCCTCGCCGGGGCGGCCGAACTGCTGGATCCCGACAAGGGCGAGAAACGGTGAGTGATCCGATCGGCATTCGGCGACGGATCCGGAACACGCGGCGGGCCGCAGAAGTGCTCGCTGTTCTCGCAAAACATGGTTTCCGCCAGGTTCTGTCGGATTCCGGCATCGAGCGCATCATTGAACGCGGCCAGGAAATCCTGCTGCGGTCCCGCCCGGACGAATTCTCCGCAGCCAAACCGGTCGAAGTCCGTATTCGAGAAGCACTGGAGGAACTTGGCGCGACATTCATCAAGCTGGGACAGG
>SYLK01000770.1 GCA_005809115.1 Planctomyces sp.
CACGATCACTCACACGATCACTCACACGATCACTCACACGATCACTCACACGATCACTCACACGATCACTCACACGATCATGACAAGCATTCGCCAGCTGCTCATCCTGTGTCGAAGGACGATCCGCCGGCGGTTCGTCCGCACGGCGACATTGCTGGCTGAATCGTGTCCGAACGAGCCCGTGCCGCACCAGGAATGGACAGCCTCTGAAACGCTGGCACAGGTGGAAGCGGCCTATGGCCTGGAGATTCAGAAATACGAGCGGCTGATAGCCGGTGAGAAGAGCCGACTGCGAGACGAGGCCAATCGGTGCGAGGTGCTGTTCCGTCAGGAGTGCCGACGGCGGCGGGCGGCCTGACGAACAATGGGCTGAGCCATCAGGGTTTCGCCGGATCCGGGGAGTTTGCGCGATTCAGTCGGAGCTGACCGCAGGCCGCATTGATGTCCGCCCCCTTGCGGCGGCGGACGGTCACATTGATTCCTCGCTCTTCCAGAATATTGAAGAACTGCCGGGTGGCGGGTTCTCCGGGAGCGGTCAGAACGAGTTCACTGACACCGTTCATGGGAATGAGATTGACGTGAGCCGCGCGCCCCCGCAGCAGGGTGGCGAGCTGCTCCGCGTGTTCCGGCTGGTCGTTGATTCCTGAAAGCAGCACATATTCGAAGGAAATTCGACGGCCGGTGACCTGAAAGTAATCGTCAGAGGCGTCCATGATATCTGCGATCCCGATGCTGCGATTGACCGGGACAATCCGGGATCGCAGCTCATCATTCGGGGCATGCAGCGAAACCGCGAGGTTAAACTGTCGACCGGACCGTGCCAGGTCCCGCATCCGATCCGGCAAGCCGACAGTGGAGACCGTAATGCGGCGGGCTCCCAGTCCGAATCCGCCGGAGTCGGTCAGAAAATCGAGGGCAGCAGTGAGCGCATGGTAGTTTGCCAGTGGCTCGCCGATCCCCATGACCACCACGTTCGTAATCTGTTCGTCGTCGCGCATCAGGCGATGGAGCACCAGCACCTGCTCAAAAATTTCCGACGGGGTCAGGTTGCGTCTGACGCCCAGCAGCCCGCTGGCGCAGAAAATACAACCCATGGCGCAACCCACCTGCGTGCTGATGCAGACGGTCCGCCTTCCGGGATCGCGCATCAGCACACACTCGACCAGTTCTCCGTCCCGCAGTCGCAGCAGCAGTTTTACAGTTTCGTCGCTGGCGACCTGGTGGCCCACAATCTCAACGCAGGAAAAGCGGAACTGTCGACTGAGCTGATCGCGCAACGGCAGCGGCAGGTTGCTCATCGCCGCAAAACTGCTGATGCGCTGGCGGATCAGCCAGTCCCGGATCTGGCCGGCCCGGAACCCTGGCTGGCCGGCGTCCGCCAGAAGGCGCTGCAGTTCCTGCGGAGTCAGGTCCAGTATCGGCGGCCGCAGATCCGCGACACCTTCCTCCGCGACACGTTCCTGAGTTCCTGGTTCCTCAGGAGACTCACGATCAGCGCTCAGTGGCCGGAGCAGAGAATCGGATCCGGGCAGTGGCTGCGGGGCCGATGAATTCTGCATGATCTGACTCACCTGAGGACACCTTCTTCACGAAGCCGTGTGCTGCGGAATCCGAGCGCCCATGGTGTGAGAGCCGGATTGTTCAGCCGCGGACATTCAGACCGTAGTTACGCAGCGTGTTTTTCAGCGCATTGAGCTGATCGCCGGTCAAAGGCGTCAGCGGCAGACGGACCGGGCCACAGTCACGGCCCAGCAGTGCCATGGCCGCCTTGACAGGAATGGGGTTGGTGGACAAGGACAGCATATCGCGACAAAGCGGGAACAGTTTATGGTGCCATTCCCGTGCCAGTGCTGCGTCACCGGAGCGAAAGGCCGTTACCATGGCCCGGACGTCCTCCGGCACGATGTTCCCGGCAACTGAAACCACACCGCTGCCGCCCAGTGACAGCAGGGGCAGGGTGAGACTGTCGTCGCCGGAGAGCACCGTCAGTTCCGAGGCAGAGAGAATCTGCGACGCCTGGTCCATCGATCCCGTGGATTCCTTGACGGCCACGACATTGGGACAGGCTTCCGAGATCCGGCAGATCGTCTCGGGTTCCATATTTTTTGCCGTACGACCGGGGATATTGTACAGCACGATGGGGATACTGACCTCGTCAGCAACGGCTTTGAAGTGCTGAAAGAAGCCCTCCTGCGTGGGCTTGTTGTAGTAAGGTGCCACCATCAGCGCACCATCAGCGCCGGCTGCGCGGGCAAACCGGCTCAGCCGAATCGATTCGGCCGTGCTGTTGGATCCGGTTCCCGCCATGACACGAATTCTGCCCGCAGCCTGCTGGCACACGATGCTGATGACTCGTTCGTGCTCGTCATGCGACAACGTCGGGCTCTCACCGGTCGTACCGACCGGACAGACGCAGTCTGTGCCGGCCGCGACGTGGTCGTCCACAAGTTTTCTGAGCAGGGCCTCGTTGAGCGATCCGTCGACGTGCATGGGTGTTACGAGAGCGACTGACAGTCCCGCGAACATCTCACCTTTACGTGTCATGGTATTCAGTTCCTGTGATGCGGTGTGGGCAGGGCGCTGGTGGACGGAGATCGATCATGACCGGGTCGCGCGATTCTTCCAGTCCATCCCTGACAGGCTGGCCAGGGCCAGCTGCAGAGCGTGCGTCCCGTTCCGGCCGAATCCCTGAGCCTTCACCGCCTGATAAAGCTGCTGACCAAGGGCCAGACCGGGCATCGACAGTCCCATCCGGCGGGATTCTTCCAGGGCTATCCCCATGTCCTTGATAAAATGTTCCACGAAAAATCCCGGATCGAAATTGTTGTCGATGATTCGCGGGCCCAGGTTGGACAACGACCAGCTGCCGGCTGCACCGCTGCTGACGGATTTCAGCACAGTCGGGAGGTCCAGCCCCGCCCGAAATCCATACAGAAGCGCTTCACAGACCCCGATCATCCCCGTGGCAATCAGGATCTGATTGACCATCTTCGTGTGCTGTCCGGAGCCTGCGGGGCCCTGATAAACGATTGTCCTGCCCATCGCCTGCCACAGCGGCTGCAGCGCTTCCACCACGGCCGCGTCGCCGCCGATCATGATCGACAGCGCCGCATTCCGGGCGCCCACATCACCACCGGAAACAGGCGCGTCCACACTGTGCAGGCCCCTGGACCGGGCTGCCTGATCAATCTCAACTGCCAGCGAAGGCTGACTGGTTGTCATGTCGACGACGACACTCCCCGCAGCAGCCCCTGACAGCA
>SYLK01000771.1 GCA_005809115.1 Planctomyces sp.
GAGGCCGGAGGTTATCAGCAGACAACAGACGGATATTACAGATATGCAACTTCGACCATCCATGTGAGCATCTCCTGCCCCGGCAGACAACGCCATCCCTGAGCCCTTCTGATGCTATCGGCACAGTACTCAGCGCAGCTTACCGGCCTCATTCACGCGATGCTTTGTGTGGAATATTTCGGATTGCGGGCCGTCGCAGTGACTCGGCGGGCTGGTCTGACACTTTTTTTGCATCCTGCAGTGCGGCCGATTCGCCACATGAGCCAGAATATCAGGCGTGCGTTCTGTGACGGGGGCGCGGGATCTGTGCCCGCGCAGTTCCAGGTTCGGTCAGAAAGTGGCATCATGTCCCTCCGCAACCAGACAGCCTGTCTCCTGATCGGGCTCTCGGTCGCCTTTATGATCAGTACCTGGGCAGTCCAGGTGATGGTTGTGATGCCGGCGTTTGTCCGCCTTGAACGGCAGGACGCCGAACAGGATGTGGAGCGGTGCGTCGACGCAATTGAACGTGAACTGGAAAATCTCTCCGGCACAGCCAATGACTGGGCATCATGGGACGACACCTGTCGGTACGTAGAGGATCACAATGAGGCGTTTGTGACAGCCAATCTCGTCGATGAAGCATTTTCCAACACTCATCTCAACCTGATCTGCGTGGTGGACAAGCAGCGGCGGATTGTCTGGGGTGAGTGCCGGGATATGACGACTCTGGAAAAAGTCGATGTGCCGGACCTCTTCGCGATGCTTCAGGAGGATACCAGTCCGCTCACGACGCATGCGGACGTTGACGATGTACGACAGGGGATTCTGCTGACCAGCAATGGCGCGCTGCTGGTCGCGTCGCGGCCGATTATCAGCACAAACCGACAGGGACCAGTCCGAGGCTCGGTTGTGATGGGGAGGTTTCTCAGTCGAGAGGAGAGTAAGAGCCTTGCCGAACGAACTCACGTCTCGCTCGATCTCTGGACGGTCACGCAGAACGAGATCCCCGCGGAGGCACGGCTCAGCCTCAGCCGGTTAACCGGGCACGACGGGACGCTGGTCGACGTGATCGACGCGAAGACGCTGCACGCCTCCACAATTCTGGAGGACGTCTATGGGAAGCCCGCCATGCTGCTTCGAGTCAGCATTCCGCGCGATGTGACTCTGCAGGGCAATGTCTCCGCCAGTCTGGCCACTGGCTGCAGTATCGCCGGGGGGATTTTCACGATGCTGGCGATCGGGATTGTTCTGCAGTGTCGGATCGTCGGGCCGCTGCAGCGAATGGCGACGCACGCCATCCAGGTGGGAAAACACGATGATCTCAGAGCGAGGCTGAAATTCGCGCGAACTGACGAAATCGGCACACTGGCAGGTGCGTTCGACAGCATGGTGCAGAGTCTTGCGGAAACTCGGAAGAAAGTGCTCGATTCGGCGCATCGTGCCGGAATGGCTGAGATCGCGTCTGAAGTGCTGCACAATGTCGGCAACGCTGTGAATTCAGCAAACTGCTCGGTGGAACTGCTGGGTGAGCGTCTGGTCGGTTCCCGACTGACTGGCCTGGAACGTGCCGTCTTAATGCTGCGGGAGCAGGCACCTCGCGCGACACAGTTTTTCAGCACGGACCCGCGCGGGCCGAAGCTGATCGAGTATCTGGTGGGTGTCAGTGAGGTCTTGCGGCAGGAACAGGCTGACAATCAGGCCGACGTGGTCCGGCTGCGCGACACGGTCAGCCACATCCGCGATGCGATCGCAGCACAGCAGACCTTTGCAGGTCGTTCCGACTTCCGCCAGGAAGTGGAACTGCCCGCTCTGATCGATGACGCGCTGCACATCAACAATGACCTGATTCGCACCTCTGAGACGCAGGTCAAAGTCAGACTGGCACCGTTACCGGAGCTGGAGCTGAACAGAAGTATGCTGACACAGGTCATGGTCAATCTGATCCGCAATGCCGTTCAGTCAATGCAGGTCATGCCGTCGGACAGTCGTCACCTGACGATTGAGGCACGATGTGTCGATGAGTCCGCGATCGAGATTGAAGTGACAGATACCGGTGCTGGCTTCGGAGATGAAGTGCGGAGCAGGCTCTTCACTCACGGTTTCACTACGAAACCTGAGGGAAATGGCTTTGGCCTGCACTATTGTGCCAACGCCGTTCGCGAAGCCGGCGGCCACGTCACTGCTCAGAGTGCCGGGCCGGGCCAGGGAGCTGCCTTTCGTGTTCGACTTCCCGGCGTAGTTCCGGCCAGTAAATCTGCCCACCGGTGAGACCACAGGTTGATCAGAGAATTGAATATGCCAACGCAGCTGACACCCCATCGCATCCTGCTGGTCGACGACAATCCGGCGATTCATGAGGACTTCCGAAAGTTTCTGCGGTCACGGTGCGACAACCGACTGGCCGCGGCAGAAGCCGAGTTGTTTGGTGACCTGTCACCGCCTGTGCCGGAAAATCCAGTGCCCGAGACAGAGTTTGAACTGCATTCGGCGCTCCAGGGACAGCAGGCGCTGATGCTGGTCGAGGAGTCGATGCGCAGCGGGCAGCAGTTCAGCATGGCGTTTGTGGACGTCCGCATGCCTCCGGGGTGGAACGGCATCGAAACCATCTGGCGAA
>SYLK01000772.1 GCA_005809115.1 Planctomyces sp.
AGTGTATGCGGACTGATCTCCGGACCGCATCCTGTTCGCGCAGCGTACCGCTGTACCAGAGCCCAGACGGTTTCACGATTCATCCGTCGCCCGCTGCGTGTGACAAACAGCCAGCCTTCGTCTGCGCTTCCCGGCACCATCGCCGGTCGCTCATGCGCCAGATACTCATCCACCGCCGCCAGCGCGACAGGATTCAGTTAGACCATCCGTTCTTTGTTGCCTTTTACTGTAAAGCGACAGCTGCTGTCACTGCGGTTCAGGTCCGATATTCGCAGTCCCACCACTTCGGACACGCGACAGCCCGTGGCATACATCATCGCCAGCAGTGCACGATCGCGTCGGAAGTACCGATCTCCCACACCCGTCGGCGCGGTCAGCAGCTGATCCACGGAATCCGGACTCAGCACCCGCGGCAGTCGCTGCCACAGTTTCGGCGAACTGATCAGATCGACCGTTGTCCGGGCAACGACGCCTTCCAGCAGCAGGTACCGAAAAAACATCCGAACGGTGACCAGATTTCGCCCAATCGTGGCGGCCGCCAGATTATGTCCCTGCAGAAACTCCAGAAATGCCGTCATCGTCTGCAGGCAGATCTCATGCACCGGCGTGCGGTGATTCGCGCGATTCCAGCCGACAAATTTCTCCAGGTCGCGGCGATACGCGGCGATCGTGTTGCGGGACATGCCGCATTCGGCGTCCAGGTAGGCCAGAAACGGCCCCAGCCATGTGCCCGGATCATGCGACGGCGACACAGCAAAAACACTGCCCGTGGGCGGTTGCCTGCGACGCGACATCCTGAACTCCTGCCAGCATTGCCGAAACCAAAGATCGCCGTCACCGTTCAGAGGGGGTTGAACGATGACGGCGACAGCTGGAAACCGTTTCTCAACGGTTTTCGTTCCAATTTCCGGGCGACGGGCTGCCGCAGCATCGATCCCGTCCGTTGAAGTTCATCGACAGCCCCGCGACCCTCGCTGTCGCGAATTCTGCCGTTTTCTGGTTCGAAGGAATCTCCCGATCATGACGCCTGACCCGGCAATCCGCTCGCCGGCAACCCCACCCCGTGTCCGACTGGACTCCAGCTGGTCACTGCCCCGCTCGGGAACCGCTGCCGCTCAGAACCCGTCTGCACCACCAGATTCCCCGTCTCATCCACCCCCTCACACACACCTTCAATGCAGCGGTCCCCGGACTGAAGAGTAACTAAACATCCATTCAGACAATGCCAGTCGTTCAGTTCCGCGATCAGTGAGGCGGGGCGTGCTGCCAGTTCCTCGATCCGACGCTCCAGTTGCTGCAGAATCCCGATCAGAATCTCCACCAGGTCGAATGAGCGCTGCTGGATGTCGGACATGGATGTGGCGCGATGTCGGATGTCATCCGGAGCCAGGCTGAGCGAGTTGTTGACGTTGATGCCGATCCCGGTGATCAGTCCCGAACAGCCGCCGGCTGCGTGCTGTTCCGTCAGAATGCCACAGATCTTGCGGTGACTGACGATTACGTCATTCGGCCACTTGACGCGGACGTCGTGTGGTGTGAGATGTTCCGCGATGGCCTGCCGTACGGCCAGTCCAGCGGCCAGTGCGAGCATTGGTCGTCGATCCGGCGGCACAGCCAGACGGGCGGGATCCAGCACCAGCGAAAACGTGAGGGCGCCCGCGGAGGACCACCAGGGACTGCCTTTGCGCCCCCGACCGGCGGTCTGTTGAGCGGTCACGACAAGTGCGGGGCTGCGTTCGATCAGTGGCCGCAGCAGCTCGGCAGCGGTGCGGTTCGTTGACGCCAGCTCCCGGTGGTATTCAACGTGCCGCACGAACGAATGGCGCAGCACAGCAGCAGCACCGGCCCCACCGGTACTGAGATCAAGATCCGTGACGTGGTTCATGGGTTGCAGGGTAATCATTTCCGGCTGCGACGCACAGGGATGTGCCGGGGTGGTCGGATCGGCCGTTTGACGCGCCCGACCCCCTGGCGTTACCCTGCCCACCGCATTTTATGCGTGGAAAGTCGTGTCATGGGAAAAGAACGGGAGCAGACTCGGCGAATTAAGGCGTCACCGTCGATCGGAGGGCATCTCCGAGACCGGCCGGAAGACCGAGTTCCCTGGGAACTGGCGCTGTGCGGGGATCTCACCGACCGGCAGGCCGATCTGATCGGGCAGCTGACGGAAGTCCCTCCGCGAAGTCGCGGGATTCTTTACTTCGATTCGTGCGGCGGCAGCGTCTATACAGGCCTGGCGCTGGCCACACTGATCCGAACTCGCGGTCTGAAAACCACCGGCGTGGTGATCGGAGAATGCTCGTCCGCAGCGCTGCTGCCCTTTGCGGCCTGTTCGCGTCGGTTCGTCACGCACCAGGCCACTCTGTTGTTCCATCCCATGCGATGGCAGTCTGAAGAAGATGTGCGTCTCGAAGAAGCCACTGAATGGGCGCGTCACTTCCAGCAGCTGGAAGTCCGCCTGGATGACCTCCTCGCACGCATGCTGTCGCTGCCGGCGGACACGTTGAAACTCTGGACGCGACCTGGTCGATTTGTAACCGGTCCGGAGCTGGCGGAATCCGGAACGGCGTTTCTGTTCGACCCGTTTGACAACGTCGATTCCTGGAAGACAATCCGCACCGGTTCAACCGCCGCTATTGCGGGCGGCGTGCCGGACATTCCTCGGATTCCTCGGAATTCCTGACAGCTTCAAAGCGTCACGATGGCTCCGGTGAATCGTGAGTGCATCTGAGAAATCGAAGATCGGCCCATCGTTTATCTGACCATTAACCGCAGGAGCGTTTTCGAAAATGACTGAGCAGAAGGCAACGAATGTGCATTGGCACGAGCACCACATTACCCGCCAGGAACGTGAAAGGCTCAACGGGCACAAAGGTGTTGTGCTGTGGTTTACGGGACTGAGTGGCTGCGGGAAAAGTACGATTGCAAATGCCGTAGACGCGATGCTCCACGCGCGTGGCATTCACACCTGCGTGCTGGATGGCGACAATATCCGGATGGGCCTGAACAAGAACCTGAAGTTTTCGCCGGAGGACCGCACGGAAAACATCCGGCGAATCGGTGAGGTCTCGAAGCTCTTCTGCGGAGCCGGCACGATTGTTTCCACGGCGTTCATCTCGCCCTACAAGGCTGATCGGGACGGTGTCCGCAATCTGATGCCGCCGGGTGATTTTATCGAAATCCTGGTGAAAGCCAGCATTGATACCTGCGAGTCACGCGACCCCAAAGGTCTGTATAAGAAGGCTCGGGCGGGCGAAATCAAGGACTTCACGGGGATCAGTGCCCCTTATGAGTCGCCCGAAAACCCCGAGATCGTCCTCGATTCAGACACTCAGGGCATCGCCCAGCTGGCGGAACAGGTTGTCAGTTACCTGGAGAACAAGGGGTATCTCTCCGTCTGACACCCCACGAGCCTGCTCCCGGCAGACTGCGGCGTGTTTCAGGAATCTGCCGGTGCTGGTCGATGGCTGCCACGGGCTTGGTGCTGCGCGATCTCAGGCCAGGACATCCTGCAGCACGTGTCCGTGAACATCAGTCAGCCTGAAATCCCGGCCCCCGAAACGGTACGTCAACTGCTCGTGATCCACACCCAGCTGATGCAGCAGCGTGGCATGCAGATCGAATGTCGTCACGATGTTCTCCACAGCATGGTACCCGTATTCGTCCGTCGCCCCGTAAATCATGCCACGCCGGAATCCCCCGCCGGCGATCCAGA
>SYLK01000773.1 GCA_005809115.1 Planctomyces sp.
GGCCTGAATCGCGGCCGACTGGACGTTCGCCGACTGCTGCGGGACGATCCTTTCGGCCAGGAGCGAGAGATCCTCTGCGGTGGATGGCCCCAGAAGACTCAGGCCTACAGGACCGCGGGGCCTCCCCAGCAGCCCAACGGCCGCCAGAACGAATTCCTCCTCCTCCGCTTCGGGTTGACTGAGCAGCACGCGAGCCGACGCCATCAGCTGCAGCGCCTGCTGCCTCAGTTCCTCCGTCACGTTTCCGGTCTGCGCCGGCTGCCGCCGATCCAGTCCATCCAGCAGCTGTGCGGTCAGACGATATTGCCATTGGCTCCAGCTCTCGTTCTTCTGCAGCAGCGCCGCAAGCACACGCTGGATGACAGCGGCGTCTCCCAGCCCGGCTGCAGTCGCCAGCACGGGTTCGCCCAGCCGGTCACGATACCGCTCATCAGACAGGATTTGCCTGAGCACACCTGGCAGATTCTGAGAGTTCAGTGAACTCAGGGCCGCAAATGTCAGGTACTCATCTGTGGATTCGGTCGCCAGTCGCACCAGCGTGTCGGCGGACTCCGGTATGCGGCAGAATCTCAGCGACTGAGCGAGCTGAAGTCGCACTTCGAACGCACTGTCACCCGCCATCGCCAGCACCCTGGCCGACAGGCCCGCGGATTCGCCCAGCCACGGTTCCGACAGCCGGATGGCGTGTCGACGGAGTTCCGGGTGAGGATCGCTGAGAGCCCTGACGACATGCTCCTCGCGCAATTCCTGCAGGCCGTCCAGAATACTCAGGGCTGACAGCCGCGCCGCGGCGTGCTGGCCACGAAACGCGATCGTCGCCAGATCATCCGCGACGCCGACCGCACGATTCCACAACAGAATTTGATGAATCAGATCTCGCTGAACGCCGTTCGGTGTATCCAGAACTGCCACAAGTTCCTCAGGCTGCATCTGATCAAACTTCGGCACGGTGCGAAGCGTCGCAGCCGCCGGAACAACTCGGTAAATTCGGCCCATGCCCTGGCCAGCGAACACGTTCAGATCTGCCAGGGTTTCATCCGGGATCCAGCGCGGGTGCTCGATCACATACCGGTACATGTCCACCACCCAGATGGCACCATCCGGCCCCGTGCGAACCTGAACCGGCCGGAACCAGCGGTCTGCTGATGTCAGGAATTCCGTCGATTGTTCTTCCGCCGCGCGATGACCGCGAAAAGTTGCGCCATCCCGCGACAGGATCTCGCGATGCACCAGCTGATTGACAGGCTCGCACGTCAGAGCATTGCCCGAAAACGAAGGCCCCGCCAGTTCGTCGCGATAGATCCCCACGCCGCAGGCTGAAGTCGCGATCCCGGCCGCTCCGGACAGCCTGAACAACACCAGGTCCCCCGCCGGAAAAAGCCGCCCGGCGTCTGGCCCGGATGGCACGAAAACCGACGTGGGAGGTGGTGCGATCCAGGGATTTCCCGCGGCAGACTGCTCATCCACCGGATAATGACGTACCAGCGTGCTGTTATCGCAGCCGAACCAGTTCCCCCAGTCATCCCGCACTCGGCTCTGCTGAGTTCTCCCGCTGACCGCTTCGATCTCACCCGTGTCGGGTCGGATTCGGAAATCTCGTCCCGTGACGTCAACGCGGACTCCGTGTTCGTTTGTGATCAGACCTCCGAAAAGCCCGCAGGATCCGTAGATCCAGTTGTCGATTCCCCACTGCAGGCTGTTGACACGAGCCTGTCCATTCTGCGTCCCGAAACCGGTGAACAGAACGCGGCGGACATCCGCACGACCATCGCCGTCGGTGTCTTCCGCATACAGAATTTCGGGAGCATCGCAGATCAGCGCGCCACGGCGACAGACCTTGACGTCGGTCGGAAAACGCAGTCCGTCCAGAAACACGGCCGACTCGTCAGACCGGCCATCGCCGTTGACATCCCGCAGGACGACGATCCGGCCGCCGGGTGCAAATTCTTCCTCGACACCGCGAGCATAGTCGGTCATTTCCGTGACCCAGATGCGCCCATCCGGCCCGAAGTCAATGGCCACAGGATCCGCAACCAGCGGCTCGGCTGCCACCAGTTCCACCCGCAGCTGCGGAAGTGTCTGCAGCGTCCGCACGGCCTCGTCAGGGTGGAGCGGCGGAATGCCGTTCGTCCCGGACGGCACAGCGTACCTCCCCCCGGCGGATGCCGCCAGATGGTAGCCGCGAGGAACCTGCCGTCGGACCTCTTCAATGATCTGCTGTTCGAGGCCGCTGCGCAGCGACGTGGGCAGTGCAAAGTATGGAATCTCGGCACCTCCGCCGTAGCCACCTTCCCGCAGCAGTCGCTCGGAAGGAATGTAGGCGCCGAAATCGTTGCTGTAGCCGTGAATCCAGAGTCGATCCGCGTCCAGCTCCTGACGCAGCCGAATCGCGTAATCCACACAGACTTCGCCACCGAGAAAAACCAGGCACAGACTCTCGCCAAAACTCCATGTCTGGATGGGGTAGTCAAGGGCCTTCGGCAATGCGTCCCCGCGATCCAGCCGTGCCAGCTGGGTCGTCGCATTGTACCCGGCGGCCCCGCCCTGAGCTGCCATCGCACTGTATTCCTCGCGCGTCGGCAGGTCGTTGAACGGCAGAGAAATCCGGTTCCGCGCGATCTTCAGCGGGCCCCCGACCGGCCTCAGTCCCGACTGAATCACGCGGTCAATTTCATCGGCAATCTGCAGTCCCTGCTGTTCGGCCACAGCAATCCGGTCTCCTGTCACTCCGGATGACGGATTCTGATCTGACCCGCACCCAATCGAGACAAGGCCGGTGGCCCCGGGAAAACGACGCTCCAGGGACTCCCTGGCATAGCCCGCCCAGTCACCGCTGACCCGATTCTGCGACAGAGTCACGCAATGACAGGCGTAACTCGTGTAGATCGCCCGAATCTGCCCGCCGGGATCCCTCACCAGCAGCACAGGGAGGCTGTGGTCCACCGGACCACCCGGCGTCCGACGATTCACTGCGAAACCCACTCGGCCCGTTCCGTGACTGAGCAGTGCCGGACGACGGTCCGCCAGTGCGGCCAATGCCACGCGTTCCAGAGCATCCGTCAGTTCTGCCGTATACCGGTCAATGTGTGCCTGATCCGCCGCTGGAATCGGTTCGGCGAAAATGTTATCCGCCGCACCGTTGACCTTCGGAGCACTGTGCGTATGCGTGAACGTCAGCGTCAGATGGTCAGGGTTCAGGCCCGTCCTGGCTGCGACACGCCTCGACACTTCTTCAACCATCGTCATGCGGACGCCCAGACTGTCCAGCGTAATCAGCACCGCAGCCGATTCCGCGTCGCTGCCGATCGCCAGCGCCGCGGCACGAATTGACTGCGAAACACCCTCCGATTCGGATTTCCGTGAGGCAAAGCCATTCAGCCGCACCGGATAGTCGGGCGTCACGTCGACGGTTGCCACCCCGACGTCATACGTCTGTTCGGCGGCGCTGCTGAGCTGACAGAACACGATCAGCAGGATCCCCGGGACACGACAGAACGAATTTGCACACATGTACACCTCACCTCAGGCAGATTGCCCTCAACGCGATCATTCGAACGTCAGCAGCTGTCGGTGGATCACTTAGCCCCGCTCGATCTTCTGCGACAGCTCTTCCGGATCAAGAGCTGTCAGAGGACTGATCTCGACCGGCTGCGCGGGATCGACGGCAACTCCGGCTGCGGCCAGCCATTCGCGGCCGATTCTCGACAGCGCCTCACGTGCCGTGCCCGGTGAGTCCGCTCCGCTGTGGTTCTTGACCGGATTGAATTCCCGTGCCCGATCGCCCTCCACAATCAGTGTTGTTCCTGCCAGCGGGAGCGCGTCAAAGATGAAACGCTCGAACTTGATCGCATTCGGGGGCTGGCTGTCAGCAGGCTGTACCATGCGGCCGGCCTCGTCCAGAAAAGCCACGTTCTTGCGGGCCACGTGCAGTGGCAGCGAGTTCTCACTATCCGCCAGTCGTTCGAGAAAGCAGCGCGTGAATACATGAATCGCCGTATTTCCGGCCCAGAACACCCACTGTCCGCTCGCGTCGCTGCGCGCTGCCTGCTCCGCTGTCAGTTCACTGTATTCAATGATTTCCGTATGCTCGTCGACAGCCACCAGAACTCCCATCCGCTCGGACGGACCAAGCTTGCGAACTGCGACGGTCGTGAGTTCTGAGTTGCGCAGCAGATGAAATCCCAGCAAAGGAGCAGAACACATCACCACCGTGGGGTTGTCGACCTGATGATAGAAGATGTGTTCAATTCCCTGGTCATGCATGCGCCTCAGCATGCCGGATCGCCGCAGTGCATTCACCAGTCCGCCATGGCCGTCCGGCGAAAGGCAGAGATCCGCACGGCCGCACATCAGCAGCCGCCCCGTGGCCGCGTCCACAGCCGGCAGACTGCCCTGACGGAAGAACTCAACCGTTTCAGCTCCCAGCCCGAAAAAATCGTGTTCCCGGAAAAACCCCACGGTCTCCTCGTGAGTCGCATCGCTGGTCATAATCATCCACAGCAGAGCAGCGCCATGTCTGCGGCGCAGCGCCAGGATCTGCTCCGCAAAAATCTGAAACAGCGTGCGTCCGGTCACTGGACCGATCGGAAACATGCCTTTGGGATGTTCGAAACCCAGGCGACTGCCCTGGCCTCCTGCAACTGTCACGACCGCCACGCGACCCCGCTGCAGCAGATCCTCGCCCACACGCGCCGCTGCAGCCCATTCCGCGCGGGCCGAGTCCGAATCGGGCCGGCGGACGACAGACCGCGGCGCCGCAGCCCGGTCCGCACGACTGCCCTCGCTGCGACTGCACGAATCCGCCGTCCCGGAAGCCTGCTGCGAAGCCTGCTGCCAGATCTGCCTGATCAGGGGAAACTCCACCAGCTCCAGCTGACGGATCAATTGCGTCCGGTCGGAGGCGTTCAACTGATCCCACCATCGCAGGACTTGTGTCTGCTGGTGTTCTGTCAGCGTCGCCAGAAGGTTTGCGGGAACGGCTGCCATAGAATCGGAACACATGCCAACTGAAGATCAACTGGTGAACAGAATCCGGAAACGCAGCGCCCGTCATCAGCCTGCACAGCTGATCGCGCGCTGAGTGATCCTGGCGAAATCCCTCGATTTTACAAGACTGCTTTACAAGACTGCCGTTACCGTCAGCCGAGTACTCGTCGGTCAACTGGCGTAGGGTCGTCTGAAATCCACACTCGACCGGGATGCCCACACTTTACCGGGACGCCCGCAGCCTGACACCGCTCGAACAAGTCAGGTGTTTTCACAAACCCCTGAGGCTCTGGCCTCATGCGCCCCTGGCGCGACACACCACTCCGTTCAAGGGACTGGGTGCACCGCACGGATCGCCGTGTCACAGCTGATCGCAGCGAATTCCGGGCCAATGTTGCTCGGCTGCACTGCCATGCCGATCACTTGTCGTGAACTTCGGGCGTCAGGCTTCTGCAAAGCAAACATCCAGCATGGAATCGATTTTTCCCTTTTTCCCGAGGGGAAGGGGGGGCAGAGGCGTTGACATCGCTGATCCTTCTGGTTAACTTAAATGTGGCGTCGGATTCTCGCAGGTGAGAACTCTTTCGGTTGTGGTGGCGGGCAACTGCAAATTTCTGCTGGTGCCTTTTTCCGTGACGTCCCTGGCGTCCGGGTGTTCCGTCTTTTCGGTTTCATTTCAGTCAGGAGAAAAAGTGTATGAAGCATCCAATGAATCATCTGGGTCGATTGGCATCCGGCGGCCGTCGCCGTCAGATGCTTGGTTTTACGCTGATTGAGCTGTTGGTTGTGATTGCAATCATTGCCATTCTGATTGCCCTGCTGCTGCCTGCCGTGCAGCAGGCCCGCGAAGCTGCTCGCCGAACGCAGTGCAAGAATAATATCAAGCAGATCGGACTCGCGCATCACAACTACCACGATGCGTTTTCCACGTTTTGCCCAGGCTCGTTTTTCGACGACACGCAAGCTCCCGGCCCTTTCCAACTGAACTTCGCCTGGGGTTGGAATGCGTTCATTCTTCCGTATATGGAGCAGTCCAACGCGTACAATGCGTTCGACCTGACATCAACGGATTACTATAAACCCGGGATCAGCGGTGGAACTCGTGGTGGTACGTATTCCGAAAATAATGAGCGCAAATGGGGAACCGTTGTACCTTCCTATAAGTGCCCAAGCGATCAGTCTATTGACCGGCTTGACGTCGGTCGAGCACGTGACGGGGGTCGCATGATCTGGGCCGCGACCAGTTATGCCGGGATGTCGGGTGAAGAAGGGCGTGTTCTGCCGAGCGGCTATACCACGAGTGATGGTTCAGGCGTCCTTTTCAATCGGTCCAGAGTGGGGATCGCGAAAATCACGGACGGGACCAGCAACACAATCCTGATCGGCGAGGTGTCCGGCGGCGTGCGGCGAACCATGAGCGGTGAAAGCTATTACGCGGTGGGTACTCAGCGCGCCTGGACATGGGGCCACGGCACTCTGATTGACGCGCGATGGCCCATCAACGGCACGGGAACCATTCCCGGTGACGGAGGCTGGTGGAACACCATTGAGGGTGGTGGCCAGGGGTCGTCCAGCTGGCATGAGGGTGGTGCCCAATTTGGCCTCGCCGATGGCTCGGTGCGATTCCTGTCTGAAAACATGTCGTATGACATCTATAAGGCCTTGGCGACGCGGGCAAAGGGCGAAGTCATCGGTGAATTCTGAGCCCGGGATTCTCCCGTCAGGTGTCAGCTGGTATCTGGAGGGTCGGCCCAGTTCGGTCCGACCCTCCTCTGATTTTGCGGAGTATTGCGCCGTCCGCGCGGTCGGGCAATGCTGCCGCGGGGTGTCAGCATCCCCAGCCGCGCGTGGTCTGCTCACTTCATTCTGTGAACCGGCGTCTGTCACGCCCCAACATAGCAGCTCGACCCGGTTCCGATCCCTTTGAACCCCGCAATGTGTTTGAATTCGATTAAAAAAAGACTGGCAAATGCGATGTTTGGCTCAATTAGTCGCGTGATCGTTGTCCCGGCTCTCCTCTCGTCGGCGCTCGTCGGCTGCAGTGGGGCAGTTGTTGAGAAGGCCGAGGTCGAAGGTACGGTCACTTACAACGGAAACCCGGTCGAAACTGGCATGATCCGATTTCTTCCGAAGGACGGGACGGTCGGCCCCATGGCCGCCGGAGCAATTTCGTTTGGAAAATATAAGGTCACTGCCATTGGCGGGGTCCCGATCGGAAAGCACAAGGTGGAAATTGAGGCGTGGGTGGAACGGCCAGATCTTCGACCGGCAAATGTGCCGATGGCGCCAATGCCCCGGGAGGCGTACATTCCGGAAAAATATAACACGAGCACGGAACTCGAGGCGACTGTTGTTTCCGGGAGTACTGCGCCGATCGATTTTGAACTGGAAGGGCCGGAGCGCAAGAGCAATCCTCCCACCGAAGGCGAGACCAACTTTGAACCTCGCGGTTGATGGGAACCAGTGCCCTCGCCCCCGTAATTGGGGCAGAGGTTTAGGGTGAGGGGGCAACGGCGCGAAGGATTTCTCGTCACATATTTAGCTGGTTTCTCGAAGTCCCTTCTCCCCCTTGGAAGGGGGAGAAGGTGGCCGAAGGCCCGATGAGGGGGTTTTTCGCTGGTTGCGGCCACAAAGAAATAAAACATTGGTTTCCTGAGCACAGCAACTGGCGGAGAGATTGCGATGGAGTCCCAACGGGACGGCATGTCGTATCCACGGGCGGGAGCCCGTGGACCGGAAACAAGATTGACGGTGAGTCCCGAAGGGACGACAGGAACGCTCCGGCACAGACACATTTCGTCCCGTTGGGACTCAAAAACGCTGTTCTGGAAAGGGTCCACGGGCTCGCGCCCGTGGCTACAACCTGTCGCCACTCCGTGGCTGAGACACAACCTGAAGACTGTCGGACTGGCATTGATCGACGCTGCGTGTTTCCAGAGAAAAATCCATCACGGCAGTGCCCCCTCACCCTGGCCCTCTCCCCCGAGTACAGGGGAGAGGGGACTTGGGGTGGTGCGGTCCTCCCCAGGAAATAACATCTGATGAAGATCTCAAACGCGGTTGTGTGCTGCTTCACGATGGTTGCCTGTTTGTCCGGTGGCTACGGCCGCCAGGAACCTGGACAGGCTGCTGAACAGAAGGATTCGCGGACAGGAGAACTGCTCCGCATCGGCGATGGCCAGGACTGGCAGTTTGTCAACAGCCGCTGGCACGATACCGAAAACGGCGAGCTCGTCGGGGAACGAATCGGCGACGGCGACGGACTCCAGGGATACTGCCTGGCGTTTCAGAAGACACGAGCCTGGTCGGATTTCGAAGCGACATTTGCGATTCGCCTGAATTCATTCCATGCTGACCAGGGTCTGATTGTTCGCGCCCAGGACGCGACCCGCTACTGCCTGATCCACTTTCCCCAGTCCGGCCAGCAGTATCGCGCACAACATTTCTGGGCCGCGCTGTCGGTGGCGGACGGTTCGGGTTATCTCCGCGTCCGAAAGCTGGCGCTGGTGCCACGCGTGGCCAGCAATCCCTTTGGCCAGACACACCAGGCGCGGGTGAAAGTGACAGGAAATCGGTTTCAGGTGTGGGTCAATGGACATCCGGCGCTGGATGAAGTCGACGACACATATCAGCAGGGCCGGATCGGCCTCTCCGGGTTCGTCTCGTTCTCGCATGGCCAGGTGCATATCAGTGGCACCGAGGTACCAGTGCCGGCCTGGGATCCGACCGTCAAACAGGTCCGGAACTGGTTTACGCCATTCCCCGAAGCACCCACGAAGCAGGGTTCCGTATCGCTGGCGCGTGCGGCCAACGGTGATGTCCTGTGTTCCTTCGCAACAGAAATAGAAACATCCGATTTCTCCAACAAGGGTCGGTTTCTCGGACGTTCCACGGACGGAGGAAGAACCTGGACCGTCGCACAGGCACCGCGGAATCTCGCGGGCGGTGTCGAACGTCTGCGCGATGACCGACTGGTCAGTATTTCGCTGTCGCACGGAGCCGGCAAATGGTCTGAATCCACCGATCACGGATATACGTGGAGTGAACCCCGGCCGATCGCGGCGGATCAGCCA
>SYLK01000774.1 GCA_005809115.1 Planctomyces sp.
CAGATCAATCCCCGCCTCAGCGGCCACCTCCGCCATCCGCAGTGCATACGTCGGAGTACAGCACACGACCGTGGCCTCGTTTTCAATCATCGCCTGCAGCCGCACGGAGGTCGTCATGCCACCGCCCGCGATACAGAACCGATCCAGCCGGCAGGCGCTCTCAAACGCCGCCCAGAATCCAATGAAAGGACCAAACGAAAACGGAAAGAACAGACGGTCATCAGAGCGCAGACCTGCCAGCAGATAAATCTGCCGCCAGCACTCCATGATCCAGTCCCAGCTGTCCTTCGTATCCATCCATCGCAGAGGACGTCCTGTCGTTCCTGAAGTCTGATGCAGCCTGCGATACCGGGTCGAGGGATACGTCAGATTTGCGCCGTAGGGCGGCTGCTGCGTCTGGCTGTCCACGAATTCCTGCTTCTTTGTGAATGGCAGCAGCGACAGGTCACGCACGTCACGGACCGCAGCAACGTCCACGCCCGCACCGCGGTATCTGGTATCCCAGAACCGATTTCGGGGGATGATCGTGCGCAACAGCTCCGCCAGCCGGCGCGACTGCAGGGCCTCAATCTGTGCACGGTCCCGCCAGATGTCTTCGATCGCCGCACCCGATACGTCCGATTCATTCACGTCTGATGTCCCTGAGTGTCCACATGGAGGCCCACCGGAACGGCCCGCAAGTCACTTTCGCGGAGTTTCGCCATTCCGCCGGAGGTCGATGTCGATGGCAGGAAATCGGCAGGAGAATTGTGTCCGGCAGGCGCCCTCGATCTGCCTCAGGATCGAATCCGGCGTCAGTGGCACCATTTCCCGCGTGTCTTCCACGACACGCGTTCGTTCTGGTTCTTCCTCGATTTTCATGCACACGTCCACTCCATCATACCGGGCGGTGCTCTCAGCGAAGACAGACGGAACTCGCACAGATTGACAATTCCGAAAAATCTCTCCGAATTCAGGCAACTGAATGACGCATCCGGCGAGAATGGAAACATTGGATGAAAAACACTGCGCTGGATTCCATCAGAGGGAGTGTCTGCAATGCCGGACCCGCCGTTTCAACTGCGTTTTGGGGCAGGCCAGAGGACCGGCACGCTCCTGGGAGAGGAATATCAGCTTCGCCTCAGCCCGGAGATTGAGGCGGAAATACGGGCGATTCGCGCGCGGCTGGATTTTGAGGCCCTGATGGCTTCCTGGCTCAGGCCGAACTGGGTTTCACTCGACTCACTGTTCACGCTGCCCCAGCTCGGTCCTCCGTCGGGCAGCGCGCTGCTGAATCTCACTCCGACGCTGCAGCCGCCCGTGACGCAGTGCGGCTGGACCGCACCACCAGGCTCCACGCAGCCGTATACAGACCCGACGCGAACGGCCACGATGTCGGATCTGATGAGTGCCGTCTGGGCGCTGCCTGTGACACGTTGTGCGGTCGACCGCGTTCGTGAAGAGGCTCAGTCACAGTGGCGGCGGCTGCGTCCCGGCGAGCGGGCATTGCTGATTTCGCATTCGGCGCTGATCGCAGGTCCGGCCATCGCAGGAATCCTGCAGGACAGCGCCGCCCGGACAACGGTGCTGAAAATGGTCTCCGGCGTCTGGATCCCGGTTCCCGGAGCAGATGGACTCAGCGTTCGGCTGCTGTCTCCGGACGGCGCCCCCGTTGGCGGAGGATTGAGGCTGCGGAGTGGCGCTTTCAGTCTCGAAGGCAGCCTTCAGCAGAGTACCACTCCGTCCGGCACGGATTTCACCGACGTCAATCTCATGCTTCAATTGGATCTGGCCCGACTGTTTCCGCGATCCCTGAGGTAGTTCCGCGAGCACTGAGGCAGCGAAGGGAAAAACGTCCCGGTCCGGCATGACCGCCTCCCTCGAACAATCGCCGCCAGCGTTCGCGATGTCCCTTCTCCCCGGGACTCGGGGGAGAAGGCGGCCGACAGGCCGGATGAGGGGGCTTTCGAACGTCACCCGCATGGAAAATCCTTCACAGCGTTGCCTGAAAGGGCGTCACAACCGCCTCGGGTTGCATCTGCGGAATGATCGTGTCGCGTTGTGCCGGAATCGGCATCACACCTCTCTCAGACGCAGCAGATGCACACGGCCGATTTCGTCTCCCGCCACGATGTGTGTGTCCGTCGTGTGACACGAGGTGAGCTGTGTGTCGGCCTGAAGTCGGCATAACGACTGACCGCGGCTGATACTCCACACAATGATTTCGCTGTCATCAGCCACGGACACCAGCAAATCACCGCGGGGACAGATGCTGAGCAGATTGACGGCTGCTGAATGGCCTGTCAGAGTCCTGAGCAGGGAGCCGTCCGACAGATCCCAGATTCTGATCGTCCTGTCGGATGACGCCGACACGACGAAGCGATGATCTGGTGTGACTTCACAGGTCCTCACCGCACCTGAATGTCCTCGCATGTGCGCTTCATAGATGACCTCGGCGTCCAGCCGCCACAGCATGAGACTGCCGTCATACGATGCCGATACCACGCGGTTACATGGCAGCGGGATGATGCGGCAAATCAGGTCCGAATGCCCGAGAATTGATACGGGCCGTTCATCGGAAAAAATGTCCCAGACCTGCAGGCTGTGGTCGAAGTAAGAGAACACGAGTTTTCGCGAATCACTGGTGACACAAACTCCCGCGCGCCTGCCCGGATTATACCCATAGACCCAGCGAGTCGCCGGCGAAGTGACGCACACATCGTCGATGACTCCTGGCGTGCGTCGCCACACGCGAAGCGTGGCGTCGTCAGCAGCCGTGCAGACAAGATGGCCATCCGGCGACAGGCAAACGCACCAGACAGGTGCCGTGTGTCCCTCCAGCAGCTGCGTATTGTTTCCCGTCGCGTCCCACATTCGGACCGTGTGATCGGCGGAAGCCGTCAGGAACCCTGATCCATGAGCATCAGGCAGCATCTGTGTGATCGCCTGCGGATGCGCCGGGAACGAGTGGACGACGTCTCCGGTCTCGAGGTCGCGAATCCGGACTTCTCCATCGGCCGCTCCCGACGCGGCGCGGCGGCCGCCAGGCAGCACAACCACTGAAACCACGCGGTCGTCGTGATCCGCGACCGTCCACCCGGATTCCGTCGACAGGATCCGGGATGTGTCCCAGACCTTCACCGTATTGTCGTGAGCACAGGAGACCAGGATCGTACCGTCAGCACTGAACGCAAGATCGCTGATGATCGCTGAATGCCCACTGAGAATAGCGCGCAACTCGCCCGAATGCGTATCCCAGATCCGAATTGTCTGGTCCGCCGATCCCGAGCAGACAGTTGCCCCGTCCTGTGTTACGCAGATGGAAGAAACGGCCGAGTTATGTCCCTTCAATTCCCTGACACAGGTGCCCGCTTTCCACTGTCTGACAGTCCTGTCAGTCGAACCGGACACAAAGCTGTTACCGTCAGGCAGCCATGCCACACAGTTGACCCGAGAATCATGGCCGCTGAAGAAATCACGCCACTCGACCGCACCATTCCCGGAAAGAGCGAGCATCCCGATCCTTTGATCGTTGAAGGCAACGACGGCTGAGTCCCCGCGAGATGAGATCGCGACATCGTTGGCGGTTCCGTACATAGCGCTCGTGCTGAAGATCTGCCGTCCATCGGGGATCGACCAGCCGCAGACTTCACCACCCCATCCACAACTGATCACCCGCGTTCCGTCGGCGCTCATCGCGATTCGCATGATTCCTGCAGAATGACCATGCTGAGGCTTCAGCGGGGCATCTGCCGCTGCCATCGATCGGGCATATCGCGGGGTTCCTTCATGATGACCCTGCAGGAGCTTCACCAGCCTGCCACTGCATAGATCCCAGATCCGCAGCGTGCGATCCATTGATCCTGAAACCGCAAGTTTGCCATCGGGAGTAATGGCCAAACCGCCCACACTCGCCGAATGACCATCGAATCGCGTCAGTTCCTCCCCGGTTTTCAGATCCCAGAGCCGAACGGATTTGTCGGCGGAGCCGGACAGCAGCCGCTGCCCGTCCGGCGTGATCGCGACGGCGAGCACTCCGGCCGTGTGACCTCGGAGTGTCTGCATCAGAGCACCGGGCTGGTCGAGGCCGCACGTCAGACACTCGATCCACGGGCGGCTGGCCTTCCTGTTCCGGAAACGATCGAGCAGTGGCCCGCCGCTTCCCCTGAGCCTGCCCAC
>SYLK01000775.1 GCA_005809115.1 Planctomyces sp.
ATGGCGGCGCATGAAGGTTCGTGCATTCATCATTGCGGCTGCCGTAGTCGCCTCCGGCCTTCTGATGGGAGGGCTGGTCTGGCAAAAACTGGAAACGATGCGAGTAAAGACCGTATCCGTGAGATTGACGTCGGAAGGGAATGTGATCTGGGGCGACGCCATGTTGGCCTGAATGCGATGGAATCAGAACTCCAACGCTCGGCTCACCAGCTTCGATCGCACGGATTCCGGCCACGACTCCTGATTGAGCGCTATCGTGACACGCGGGATACTGATGTCGCAGACCTGGTGAGGATCGGTCACGACGCCGGGTTCGTCATTTTGGAGACAGCAGCACATGACTGGGCATCGCCGCGAAGAGTTGACACTGAAACTGATGCTGAACCGGCTGTCGAGGAACGTCTGGTGCTGACCAATGAACCTGGAGTTCGATCGACGAACCGGCGGCTACCGTCACAATCATTGCCAGCCGGAAATCAGGAGATGCGCCATTGGGAATGACAATCTGGTGTGTCTGCTGCTGGACGACCATTCTGACAGCGCTCCACGGAATTATCGTGATGCTTATCAGTAACAGCAGCCTATGGGGGAGGTCCTCCAGTTTTTGGCCCGCGGCCTTGCGTTACTGTTCCCCTTCGGCCTTGTAGTCGGGTACGCCCGGCCACGGTGGACCGTTCCTCGCTCTGTGCTACTGTGCATCATCGCGACAGGACTCTGGATCTGCGTTCTCACCAGGTACAACTGGCGTTGAAAGTCAGCGTTGGCATGAATTCCAGCATTGGTGGAGCCCCTCGGTGGGATTTCTTCCGTCGCCGAACCAGATGCTCCACCTGACCCTGCTGAGCCTTCTGACGCTGAGAGCCCGGACAGTACCGACCCCCTGTATCTGCTCAACCGGTCGGGATGACCGCAGTGCTGGCATTCGACGATCATAGGAGCGCCAGAGTCAATGGGCATGATCGTGTCTGGCTATGGCAAACGCCGGCATTTCTACATATAATGCACATCAGTCCAGACCAATGCGATTACGGGTGATCTGGAGTGTCCGCTTTGTTCCAGAAAGTGATGAGATGCAACCAGCAATCACGGATGAGGTAGTGATTCTGCTCTGCCTCGCCGGGGCGTTCGCTGCCCGCTCGGCCAGGGGGTCGCGAACCGGTGGGGGCACCCGGCCGAGGTCATCCTGGGGGCAGGTGGTCGCGGTCAGTTCGGCCGCCCTCAGCCTGGCCGTTGTCGTCGTCACGGTTTACCTGCGCAGGTAGAGTACCGGGCCGGGCGAAGTTGCAGTGATCCTGTCCGCAGGTCCAGAATCGTTACGGCAGGAAGCGTCCTGGAGTTGCCAGTTGTGCGGCAACCCGGCAGAACCGAAAGACTGACGAGGGGAGCGATAATCAGTGGCGGCAGGCTGGTCCCGCCAGTTGGAGCTGTCAGGGTGAGTGATGGCTGCATTCCCGGCTGATACTGCTGTCCTGCCGCTGCTCCCCGGCCAACGCCACCTTCGTTGCCTGCCGGAAATCAGAGAAAAACGCACCTCTGGGGCTGTCGCGTCGTTAGAAGATGTAGTAGTTTGTGGGCGTGTCGCAGTCGTCGCTTCGGAGCATGCGATCCGATACCAAAGTTGAATTCACATCGTTCTGTCGTACCCGAGTTCGAGCGGCGGGTGCACGCAGTCAAAGGTAACGCATGGACACATTGCAGGCGCCGCCGACCTTCTGGAAGTTTACACGATTCGTGGTCGTGGTCGCCGTGGCACACACATTTACGTACCTTACGGCTGGCATGCTCGCCTATGAATTCGTCTATAAGTCAGCGATGGAAAATGGCGGCTTTGACGCATTCATGCGCACACCTGCGAATGCCGTCGAGTGGAAGCACGTTGAGACTTGGCTGTTACCGGCGCAATTTCTGAGGGGCACACTGTTCGGCCTTGCCCTCTGTCCATTTCTGGTGACACTTTCAGAATGGAGTTTCAAGAGACGATTCGGTTCATTGTGGCTGTTGCTTCTGGTGTTCAGTGTTTGGTCTGTGACAATGCCCGGTCCGGGTTCAATTGAAGGCTGGCTTTACCTTCGGCCCACCATTGGCGTCACGTTGCCGAATCCCATGCTTGGGGCCATCGAGGTGCCCGTTCAGCTTGGGTGTTTCGCGGCCCTTGTTTCATGGCAGGCAGGCAAGCGGAATAAGGGCGAACGTCGCACCTGAGCAATAGGCCCTTGCCTTCGCGCCTGCGAGGTGGTCCACACAGCACTTCGGTGGCGTAAGTCGTCAAACTGCGTGGGCCGGTGATTCCGTACCGCCCCAGATTAAGCCCTCAACTCACAGATCCGTGGTTGCTGGCAGGACCGGATTCGCGGTTCAGAATTGCCAGCAAAAGGTTCCGGCTGCGTTTGATTCCGATCGGAAGTGCTCCTTCGCGCCGGGGGCATTCCGGGATCCGGTGCAGATCACGTTCCGACCGGGGCGTGCGTGCCCTTGCCAGCCGCAGAATCCAGTGCCGGGACAGCTTGACATCTCTGAAGCACCCATCAGGCCGCCGCACGAGGCGCGGTTCCGCAATAATCCCGCCCGGCCGCGCCTGAGGCCATCCTGAGCGATCTGGTGGCGCAGCGGCTCAGCTTGCGATCCCATGGCAAGTCTGGCACACTGGAGCCCCGGTCAGCCATGTTTTCCATCTCCGGAGGCGGTTATGAGCATCGTGAACACGGTCGTGATTGCCATGAAGCCTGGCTGGATCTTCGTCAGGATTGGGGACCACATACCCGCCCGGGATCAGATCCTCCTCTGGCTGCGACGGACATTCATCGACTGGTTCTGAGTCCACCCGGCGAGCCGCACGGTATCAATGTCTGGTATCACCTCCATGAGAACCAGATCAACCGGGCCCCACCAGAATCGCCGGAGAACTCCTTCACGATTTCGGTCCACGGGGACTTCGAGGCTGTGGTCGAGGATGTCCTGGGGATGATTCGCGTTGATCCGGACCGGCCGGACACACTGGTTGCCGTCAATCCGCGCAGAGTGGCCGTGGCCGTGAACCGGCAATCGCGGCGGGGTACTGTGCTGCCCATGGAACGGATTCTGCCGGCTCTGGAGGATACGGAGAAAATGAGGCTGCAGGCATGGCTGGCGTCACCGGCATCGCCGATTTACGTGGTGCCTGTCGATGAGTTGCCGGATTGAGAATCGCTGCGGGTGAAATTCGCGTGCGGGCTCGTCTCCCGCACCCGCGACCTGTCCGTCTGCATCCTGGCACCTGCTCAATGCAGGGAGTGCTGACACGGTCCGACAGTTGTTCCAGCAAGAGGGGGAAAGAAACGCCGGACACAACATCATCCGGCGTCGGTGACGGCTCGCAGCGGAAAAACGTCTGACTCGGGCCATCTCAGACGTCAATTCCCAGGAGGCTGCACGCTTCCGAATAGCCGGCGGCGCGGAATCCCTGCTCGTCTTCACGATTGTAGCCATAGGAACTCGCTGTGACGCGGGCCAGGCCGGTAATCTGCCGCCAGCGAAATGCCGGCCGCGTGGTGCCGTACTCTTCGCAGACAGTATGGAAAAATTTCTCACCATGCAGCCGACCATCTTCGCTGATGGTGTATTTGATCAGCCTCTGCAACACGCCATTCACGGGGTAACCACGTTCCCCGTAAATCTGGATGGCTGCGGCAGCGCGACCCTGATCGTTGGACTTGACTGCGTCTTCACACTCGGCCAGCAGGGCATCGGATTCGGTGACCTTGATGGATCGACGATGTTCTTCCAGCGGATACGGCTCTCCCTCAAACGGCTCATGACTCGCGCTGTGGTAGGCCGCCACGATCAAACCCGCCAGCCCATGGCGCGTGTCGGTATTGCGGGCCATGTTTCGGAA
>SYLK01000776.1 GCA_005809115.1 Planctomyces sp.
GCCATCGCCACAACGCATACCAGGCCTGCCGTCAGCGGATGATCTTCGATGGACTGGGCCAGACGTCTCAGCAGTCGATCGAGCGAAGTTTCCAGAGGCGCACGCCCCGGCAGAGGAACCGCCGTTCCGGAGCACAGCATGGCTGGAACCACACAGACTGTGCAGACCAGCACCATCCCGGTCGCTGCCGCCATCATGAATGCAAAACTCCGCACCGGCACAATGTCGGAAACCAGCAGAGCACTGAACCCCACAACCGTGGTCACGATACTCCAGAACACTGGCTGCCACAGCTCGCGCAACGTCTGTTCTGCGGCTGGACGAGGTGGAAGCAAGGTGCGGAGTTCGCGGTAATGCACGATAATATGCGTGGTTGTTGCCACCGAAATCACGGTGACCAGTGAATTCAGCATTGAGCCGACCATGCTCAGCTGGGCGTGTGACACGACCAGCGCAGCTCGCGTGCAGACCACGGTGGCCATCACGATCCCAATCGGTGCTGCTGTCCAGCGAATCCCGCCAAAGATCAGCAGGAGCACCGCGGACAGCGTCAGCAGTGAAACCAGATACAGCCGCTGACCGTCACGTTCCACAAGGTCAAACATGTCGAAAATCTGGACCGCCTCGCCGGCCACGGCCACATCCGGATCGAACTCCGTCGCGATCCGCCGGATCTGCCCCAGCGTTTCCTTGCGCGGCACCCTGGCTTCGCGTTCAGGCAGCAGCTGCAGAATGATGGCCGTGGTCCTGCCATCGTGGCCGATCAGCATGCCGCGAAACAGCTTCAGCATCGCACTGCGTGTGTTTCTGCTGCGAGGCGCCTTTTCCAGGTACCTGGCCAGATGACGCGTTCGCGCCGGATCAATCCCGGGCACGGCGTTCAGCTGATCGGCCAGCGAAGTGATCCGTGCCGCAGCCGTCTCGGACAGTTCCGGCAGGTCCCGTTCAACGCGCTGGACCAGGGCAGACTCCCGCCAGGCCACGATCACAAATTCGTCACCGCCGAAGTCGCGACGACTCCGCTGCAGCAGCCGGATATCCGGGTTATCCGGCGAGAAAAACGACTCGATCGACTGGTCAAACGTCAGTCGCTGCGACACCGGTACGGCGAAACACGTTATCGTCACGATCACCAGCAGCAGGATGTTTCTCAGAGCAATCAGCTGATGCATGCAAACGTCCCTGTCGGCGAGTCGGACGTTCACTCAATATGACGACAGAACCGTCAATCGCCAGATGTCACCGGACGCGGAATTGCGACCCGGAAGCGTGACAAAACGTCCGGACCCCATCCCCGTGCCGCGGGATGTTCCGGTAATTCTCTGATGCGGCGGGCCAAAGCCGCACGAATCGTAGTAGAATGTTTCGAGGTGTGCCACCCTTCGCGGGACGCATTCCTGAGCCGCCGCGGCACCCGAGACAGCAGTCCCGACCTGAACCTGACCACTGCACGAATCTGACGATCGGCCGGTCACCGGTGCAGCCGGTCACCGGTGCAGCCGATCACCGGTGCAGACGATCACCGGTGCAGCCGATCACCGGTGCAGCCGATCACCTGTGCGGCGAAGATGGCCCCCGCCACGCACCGCTGGAAATTTTGCGGGGTAACCGGCACACTGCCACTTCACAGCAGGCCCCGTTCCCTGAAGATGAGCCGCTCTGTGAAAAACGGCAGTTGCGATCCATCACGGGAGTTTGTTTCGGTGCGCTTCAGGAAAATACTCAGGCCTGTCCACCGGATGCAGCCATGAACTGGCGGGTTAGAATGGCGGAAAACCAGACACCCGGCTGGATGGTCGGCGTGCTGCTGGTCAGTCTGATCTGCGCTGTGCTCTGCTGGTGGTTGCTGGAATCTGAGCGACGACTGGTTCCGGCACGGGTCGGTCGAACTCTGTTGTTCCTGCGTCTGCTGACACTGCTCGTGTTTCTGCTCATGATGCTCCAGCCCGTACTTTCCCGCCGGTCACTGCGACTGACGCAGGGGCGGATCGCGGTGGCGATTGATGTGTCGGAAAGTATGCGGACGCGTGATCAGCATGCCTCGCTGCCGGAGAAAATCCGCTGGGCTCAGGCCCTGGGAATGCTGGGCACGGAGCGTTCGGCTGCTCTGCTGGATGAATGGGCCACTGCCCGTGACAGCGCGCAGGATCCTGACCGGCCTGTCCCGGAAAAGTCGGAAGATACCTCCGCTGACCGCGAACTGGCGGATGCCGTGCGCCTCCAGGTGACCAGTGCGACCGATGAACTCGATCAGATGACGCGTGTGGAGTTCGTCCGGCGGCTGCTGAGTTCTCCGCCATACCATCTGCTGGAGAAATGGTCGGACGAAATCCCGCTGGATCTGCATCTGTTCGCAGCCAGGCAGCAGGCCGTATCCGCGGCAGATCTGGACGATTCTCTGCGAAATCCCGCGGAACAGCTGAATCCGAACAGTACCGATGCGGCACAGCTGCTGGCTGGTTTCGCGGGCGAAGCGGCAACGGGAGACCTGCGCGGCGTTGTCGTGATCAGCGATGGCCGCCACACCGGTTCGACGGACGCCGTGGCCGAAGCTGCCCGTCTGGGCGGTCTGAATGTTCCGGTGTTCACGATCCCGGTCGGGTCACGTCGGCCGCCACGGGACCTGTCAATTCTCACCGTCGAAAGTCCGGCGGCCGTGTTCCTGAACGACCGAGCCCGGATCGATGTAACACTTGGTACAGCCGGTTTCCAGGGCCAGGACATCGTTGTCCGCCTGGTGCAGGACGGTGTCACTCTCGATCAGCAGACTGTGATCCCTTCTGCGGACACTGCCCAGCTCAGCTTTGCCGTACCGACCTCAGCCCCCGGACGCTCCAGTTTTCAGATTGTCGCCGAGCCGCAGCCAGACGAACTCCGTGACGACAACAACACCCGCAGCCTGAGTCTCCAGGTAACTGAAAACAAGGCCCGGGTAATGCTGGTTGACGGAGATGCCCGCTGGGAGTTTCGTTATCTGAACAACCTGCTGCAACGTGACCCTCAGGTCGCGCTGTCGGCGGTGCTGTTCCGGCAGCCCCGAGTGGATCGGGCTGAC
>SYLK01000777.1 GCA_005809115.1 Planctomyces sp.
TCTGGTAAGCAATCTGTTTTTCTCGAAATATGCCCTGGCCCGCCGCGTGAGGTCACCGGCAGAACTTCTGATCGGGCTGCTCAGGTGCATGGACGGCACGACGAATACGTTCGAACTGGCTGACCAGATGGCACAGCTGGGTCAGAGCCTGTTTTTCCCTCCCAGTGTCAAGGGCTGGGATGGCGGGCGGACCTGGATTAATTCTTCGACACTGCTGGGACGCTCAAACTCCGTCCGGCGCCTGCTGGAGAATGACCGGACCAGATTCGACGGCAGGTCGCTGGAAGAATACCTGTCGAGTCAGAATCTGACGTCGTCAGGCGACCTGCTCGATCGCCTCGACACTCTGGTATTTGCCGTCCCGATCCCCGATCCGGCCAGAGACCGGGTGATTGCGCTGATCGACACGGCGCCCAGTCGCAGCGCCGGCCTGACCGACGGACTGCACGCGCTGTTTACTCTCCCCGAATTCCAGTTGTGCTGACCGAGGACCACAGCTCATGAAACAGACATCACGCCGCAGCTTTCTCCGCCGTGCGGGACTGGGAACGGCCGTGCTGACTTTCGGCGGGCGGGTACCGCAGGTGCTGGCGGCAGCCGCGCGCGAGAGCCGCGCGGAACGCATTCTGGTGGTGATTGAGCTGGCAGGCGGAAACGACGGCCTGAATACCGTGATCCCGTTCCGGGATGACGAATACCGCCGCCTGCGTCCGGTCCTGGCCCTGCCCGCAACTCAGGTTCTGAAGATCACGGACGAACTGGGGTTCCATCCATCGCTGCGAGGATTCGCCGATCTGCTGCAGGCCGGACAGCTGGCCGTCGTGCAGGGTGTCGGATACGACACTCCCAACAGATCGCATTTCGAATCCATGGATATCTGGCACACGTGTCAGCGAAAAGAGGAGAATCGTACGGATGGCTGGCTGGGGCGATACCTCGCACAGGCTGGGGAGTCTGCGGGTGGTGATCCCGGCGGCATGCACCTGGGGGAGGAAAAACAGCCCCTGGCGCTGCTTTCCCGCGCAGTCCAGGTTCCCTCCATCCGATCCCTCAGTCAGTTTCACCTGGCCGGATCTGACCACGCGCGACTGCATACAGCGATTCGCGAACTGACGGAACCGAGCCGCGACAGTGACAATGACCTGCTGGACTTTGTGCAGTCCGGCACCAGCTCGGCCCTCAGAGCCAGTCAACGACTCTGAACAGCAGACCAGCCTTACGCGCCGACACGCCCCTATCCGGAGACATCTCTGGCAGGCAGACTGCAGACGATTGCTCAGTTAATTCACGCCGGTCTGCAGACCCGTGTCTACTATGTGCAGCTCGACGGATATGACACGCATGCGCAGCAGGCCGATGCCCATGCGGGGCTGCTGAGACAACTGGGCGATGCGGTCAGCGCGTTTCTGGCCGACATGATCGCTCAGGGACACGGTGATCAGCTGCTGGTCATGTGTTTCAGTGAATTCGGGCGGCGAGTGGCAGAGAACGCGAGTGAAGGCACCGACCACGGTACGGCCGGCCCGATGTTTCTGGCCGGCACGGGAGTTGGTGCCGGCCTGATCGGCTCACACCCTCGACTGGACGACCTTGCTGATGGCGACCTCAGACACCAGACGGATTTCCGACAGGTCTACGCGGCTGTGCTGCAGGACTGGATGGGCTGCGAGTCGCAGGCCATCCTCAGAGGCAAATTCACACCCGTCCCCGCCATCTCCGGCAAAGCACACGGGCGAGGATAACCGGCATACATTCGCGGCGGGAATCGTTCACCCCGGGCGAGTGACGTGATTTCCAGCTCGAAACCACGGACATGTCAGCGACGCACCGCGCGAGATTCTGCTGCAGACGCTGCAGACGCTCCGGTGTCCGCTCTGGAAATCCGCCCCGGAAGCCGGATGGTCGCGGTTTCCAGCCGGTCAGCCGACGGGCCGGTTGCTGATTGAGCGGGAGACACGTGCTCTGCCGATGCAGCTGCCGCAGGACGCACAGCTCCGGTTGGCGATGCCGCAGTGCCGTGAGTGACGCTGCGTTTCATGGCAGCCGTCTGGCCGCGGGAATTCCTTGTCGGCAGCATCACCTCCGTCGTATCCGACGCCACAACGCGACCATCCGCCCCTGTGTACTCAACCCGCAGTGCGCAGTTGACGGCACCTCGCTGTTTCTGAACATACGGGATGAAGACGCTGTACGAGTGGCCCACCGAGCCGTCCGTGCGATGGGCATCCCAGGCGTCCCGGGCGAATTCAAACGTGTGCAGAGCAATCGGATCCTCGTCCTCGGGGTCAAAGTCCGCATACTCCACGACGCGAACAACCCCGTTCACCTGCACCGCGGACTGTTCTCCGGGACCAAAAAACAGGACCTGGCCAGCAAATCCGCGGGACGGTTTCCCGTCCACACCGATCCCCTCGGAAGGTTCCCAGAGACACAGAATTCGCGACACCGGGGAGTCCGCCCGCAAGCGCAGCGGATTTCCCGGCAGCGTTTTGACAACGGACGCCGTGCTGCAACCCGGCACCGCTGCCAGCAGTCCCAGCATGCTCAGCATGCTCAGCATGATCGACGGCGTACAACAAGATCGAAACATACCAGCGATCTCCGGATTTCAGACTGCAACTCGGGTGTCAGCTGACGGAAGTTCGTTTCTCAGATCCCGGGTGCACACGACTTCAGGGCTGTACACCTCCCGGATCGACAAGCGAAGCCCCGGCCGAAACCGGCAGCGACGGCAGTGCGGCTGACTTTGCGGAAGTCTGTGCGGATAATGGTGGAATCGTGATGCCGGAGTGCACGGGGATGACGTCACATGCAGGATTGGTCGACGGCACGCTGTACAGCGGACCGTGGATTTCCTCCGCCTCGGATTCGATAAAATGCAGTCGTTCTGCTTCGATCTGTTTGATCAGTTCGGAATCATAGTCACTCAGCACAATCCGCGGTGTCAGAAAGATCAGCAGTTCCGTCCGTGTCGTGGTGGTGCCGTCGTATCGAAATGCCCGCCCGACAAGCGGCAGGTCGCCCAGCCATGGCACTTTGCGTTCCAGTGACGAGTCACTCTTGGTAATCATTCCGCCGATCACAATTGTCTGCCCGTTCGGGACGTTCACGACGGTATCGGCCACAGACTGATTGATGACCGGTGACTCGATTGTGCTGCCGTCGGCATTGACGAAGATCGGCACGCCCGTGGCGGCGATGGCACTCTTGCTGGCGTAGACACTGAGGGCCACAGTACCATCTGGAGTAATGCGGGGAGTCACCTCCAGAGTGATCCCCGTATTCTGTCTCACAATATTCGGGTTCGCGGTTCCGAACTGGTTGACGGTTACGCCGTTAACCAGCGGGACATCCTGACCCACCGTGACGAGTGCCAGATTGTTATGCGTTGTCCGGATCTGGGGTCGGCTCAGGATATGCACGGTTCGGCGCGCAGCCAGTGCCCGCAGCAGAACACTGACGGCGTCCGACTGGGCCGAGAATACAAATCCACCGAAGCCCAGGTCCGTGTTCTGCCGGCCGAGGGAAAAGTTGCTCAGCCCCTGCGTTCCCACAATCCCCGGATTGGCCGTCAGGGCGTTGTTTCCCAGCGGCACCGACGTGTTGTTGAAGTTCAGACCGGGCGCACCAGTTCCGGTGATACTGGTCACGCCCCCGGTTGTGGTGGAGGTCAGACTGCGGCTCAGCAGCAGCGGGTCCTGAAACCCCAGTTCGATCCCGAACTCATCAGTTTCATCCAGCGTAACTTCCACAATCAGCGCCTGTATCACGACCTCGGGCGGCTTGGCATCAAGTGCTTCGATGACCTGCCGGATTTTCGAGAAGTACTGGGGCGAGGCACTGACGATCAGCGAATTGCTGTTGGCGTCCTCGGCCACGATGACTTCCTGCCGCAGTCTTTCAATATTGCTGATCAGGTCTTCACTGCTGTCCTGCAGTGCGGCCTGCTGCGTCAGAAACTGATTCACGGACTGGGAGACACGAGCCGCTTCCGCGTTGCGCAGCGGTATGACCTCTGTCTGTCGCTCACGCACATCGGCCGTGTCCAGCCGCAGCAGAATCGCCTCGGCCACACCCAGCGCCTCAGCTCCCCCCACCGCCAGAACCGTGTTCGTGCGAATATCAGCCGAAAATCGCAGCGGGATCAGACTGCTGGCCGCGTCTTCGGTTCCCGCAATCTGGATCCCCAGCTGTTCCTGCTGATTCTGATTCTCGAACAGCGACTGCAGCAGCGTCACGGACCGTTCCGCATCAGCGTTCTTCAGTGTGAACACCTTGATCTCGGCAACCGCTCCGGGAGCCCGGTCCAGCTCAACAATCAGCGCCGACATCAGCGCCATGCTGGCTTCCGGAGCTGACACAATCAGGCTGTTGCTGCGCGTATCAGCGCTGACACGAACGTCGACCAGGATACCCGACCGGATCAGCTGCCGGGCATTGCCATCCGTCGTGAGAAATTCGAGTGCCACGGACTTGCTGGCACGCAGCTCCTGCGCGCCCTGAGTCCCACCCACTCCGGCAAAGCCGCCGAACTGTCCGGCTGTCTGCTGCGGCGGGTTCGTCACATTCTGAATCGCGGCACTGATGGTGCTGCTGAGTTCTTCCGCAACAGCATTCTGCAGCGGAAAGATCTGCACTCGATGCACGGCACCGGAATCATCACGGTCAATCTTCTGAATCAGACTGTCCACTTCGGCGAGGTCGCGCGTGCGCCCCTGAACAATCACGGTATTCGTGCGAACGTCAGCCACCACCCGCAGCCGCGTCCCCAGCCCTCCCCGGTCCGCGTAAAACGACTCGAGCGACGTCACCACCTGCGAAACAATCGCGTTCCGCAGCGGAAAGGCCCGAAATTCAAAATCGGGATTCAGCGGCTGATCCAGCTTCTCCGCCAGGTTCAGAATCGACTCCAGCTCAGCCGCGGGAGCCAGAATCAGGACGGCGTTGGGCTGGACGACGGGAATAAACGCCGCTGTCTTGCGTGTGGTGGTTCCCCGCTGCCGCAGCTCGGACAGGCGGTCA
>SYLK01000778.1 GCA_005809115.1 Planctomyces sp.
GGTACCGCATCCGGGAATGCTGGTGTTTGATGCGCCGTTTCGTGAGTCGTGTACCCTGCGGCGCGCCCGCACGAACACGCCGCTGCAGGCTCTGAATCTGATGAACGATCCGACATACCTGGAAGCCGCCCGATGTCTGGCAGAGCGGATGCTGCAGGATGCGGGGAGCGACATGGAGTCGCAATTGACGAAGGGTTTTCGTCTCGTGCTGGTCCGCGATCCGCGGCAGGCGGAACTGCAGATTCTGCTCGCAGCCGGACAGCGGGCCCTGCTGGATTTCCAGAATGATCCCGGGGCAGCGCGGGAATTTCTGACAGTGGGGGCACGTCAGCCTGCTCGGGACTTTGATCCGGTTCGACTGGCCGCGTTGACAACAGTGGCCGGGACGATCCTGAATCTCGATGAAACCGTAATGAAGGAGTAATCTGCTGGTGAGTGATCTGTGTGACATCCGGGACTCACGAAGGCAGTTTATCGGTCGTTCCGCCTGCGGCATCGGGACGGCGGCGCTGGCGTCACTGCTGGCAGCGGAAGCCACTGCGTCGGGTGGTCAGCCCGGAATTCCGCAGCAGGCGCCGCGGGCGAAGCGCATGATCTGGCTGACTCAGGCAGGTGCACCGTCCCAGCTCGAGCTGTTTGACCACAAACCCGTGCTGCGTGATCGCTATGACACCGATCTGCCCGACTCGGTCCGACGTGGCCAGCGACTGACGGGGATGACGTCCGGGCAGGCCCGGCTGCCGGTATGCCCGTCGATCTATCGGTTTTCGCCGCACGGTGAGTCGGGAATGTGGCTCAGTGAAATCCTGACGCACACGGCTCGTATAGCCGATCAGATCTGTCTGGTGCGGTCGATGCACACGGAAGCCATCAATCATGATCCGGCAATGACCCTGCTGCAGACCGGTCATCAGATCTCGGGCCGACCCTCGCTGGGAGCATGGCTGTCTTATGGTCTGGGATCGGAGAACGAAAACCTTCCGGCGTTTGTGGTGATGATCTCCCGACCCAGCGGCCCGACCAATGCGCAGCCGCTGCACGAGCGAATGTGGGGCGCCGGGTTTCTGCCTCCGCGGTATCAGGGAGTTCGGTTCAGTCCTGGCAAGGATCCGGTGCTGTTTCTTTCCAATCCGGCCGGCATGACCAACGAGCGTCGGCGGGCCATGATCAGCGACGTCGCTGCCCTGAATCGTCTGAAACTGGAAGATTACCACGATCCGGAAACTGCCGCGCGGATTGATCAGTATGAAATGGCATTCCGCATGCAGCAGTCCGTACCGGAGCTTGCCGACCTGAGCGGTGAGACACCGGCCGTATTTGAGGCGTACGGGCCGGAGTCCGGAAAGCCGGGAACATTCGCCGCGAACTGTATCCTCGCGCGTCGGCTGGTCGAGCGCGGTGTGCGTTTCGTGCAGCTGTATCATCGCGGATGGGATCAGCACGCAAACCTCCCCGGCGGGATCCGCAGTCAATGTTACGACACCGACCAGCCTTCCGCCGCGCTGATCGAAGATCTGCGGCAGCGGGGACTGCTCGACGATACGCTGGTCGTGTGGGGCGGTGAGTTCGGACGCACGGTCTACTCGCAGGGCGCACTGTCGGCCACGGATTACGGGCGAGACCATCATCCCCGCTGCTACTCGATGTGGCTGGCAGGCGCCGGAATACGCGGTGGCTGCGTGCATGGTGAGACCGACGATTTCTCTTACAACATCGTCAGGGATCCGGTCCACATTCACGACCTGAACGCCACGGTGCTGCATCTGCTCGGATTCGATCATCGACAACTGACATTTCGCCATCAGGGCCGGGACTACCGACTGACAGACGTCCACGGCGAGATCATTCAGCCGATCCTTGCCTGACCGCCTGACACTGGAATTCCGGGGACCACACCATGAATCCACGATTTGTTGCTGACGGTGATCAGAGGCTTCGCCGCAGCGCAGAGTTTCAGGCACGCCTGCGCGAGTTGCGTGAGTCCATTCAGACACGGCACGCGGCAGCCTTCTCACAGGCAGGCTTCTTTCAGCGCTTGCTCCTCCGCTGGCGCATCGCCGCAGAGTTTCGGCGAGAGAGGCGGAAGATTGAGCCGTCACCAGGTTCGCTTTACAGTATCCCGATCACTGCGAGAAGGGTTTGAGTGTTGACGATCCGGAGTCCGTTGCTCGTTCAGCCCCGCCGCTGCTGAGCGGCGCTGACAAAACCGGGACTGGCTCCCGCGGAACTGCAGAAGAACCGGGAAGAATTGGCCAGGGATGGGTGCCTGTCCCGGTTTTGTCAGAGCCTCTCAGATGAATCATTCAGCGAGCCGCCCGGGAGCACGTCTGTCAGATGAAGCGTCCGACTTTACCATCGCTGCTCTATTCGGCCTCATCACCTGAAGCGGGCGAAGCACGTGCATGCTGGGCCATCGCTCGCCGAGCAGCGCGATACATCAAAGACCGGAAAATCCTGCCTGACGAAGAGCTCGCCTTTTCGCGAATCGACGACACCTCGGTCGGTGTCAGCAGATTTCTGTGTGGTCCGGACGGCAGGCTGCGCGACTTGGCGATGATCGCCATTGACACCACCAGACTGCCTCGTCGTGTTGCGACGTCACTGGATTCCCTCGCCGACACAGCGGCAGTCCATACGGGGAGTCGATGGCGGACGGCGAGATCCACATCCTTGATGCGCGGCCGCAGCCCTTCGTAACGCCGCAGGCCTCCGCCACACAGGCGATGCGAGCACAACGGCATCACGTCCGCCGCTGGAGATCAATGATGCCGTGATCGAAGCGGTCGAGGCTTACATTGCGAATCACGTGATGCCAAATGACCCCGTGGTGATGCATTCAATCCTGCTACGGCATCGTTCCATCGGTGCGATTCTCTTGTGACCTGGAACTGCCGACACATTGCGAACGCAGACTCGGATCATCGCCCCGGGCGCGAAGGCAAAACAATTAAGGCGTTTGCTTCGCGTGGGCGCGGGGTTCGGGCGGAGGAATGACCGGGCCGATTGGTTTCGCTGAAAGATCCGCGTTCCGGTCGGACGACACTGGCTCGTGCCAGTCCGCGTGCTGACCTTCTTCGTGCCGGACGGTGTCCAGCGGTACTTGACGCCCAGTTCAGTGCAGTGCACGATCGTCTCTCTGCGTCGAGATTCATGACGCGGAACATCACCTGACGCTCCCTCAATTCGATGAGAACCGAGTTGCCCATGGCAAACGCCGGCGATTTCTGATGCAAACTCCGCGAATCCAGACTGCCGCTCCAGTGGCCTGCTCACACTTCGTGCTGCCATGACGCTCTTCTGTCGCGACGAGATGATCCGATTCTGTCGCGAAGCGATGATCGGATTGAATCGCGAAGCGGTCGCAGCAGACAGCCGTGGGCGTCAGCCCGCGGATCGATCGCATGACGAAACGCTGAGCCGCGAAGCGGCGGCAGCAAGGGACTGCTGTCGCGGCGACGCCGCTCAGTGCGAAGGGAACGCATGGGTCTGCGGGCTGACGCCCGCAGCGAAATGCTGTCGCGGCTACGCCCCTGACAACAATTCCGTCATTGCCTTCGCCTTGGCGCAGGGTGCAGCCGGAGGAACGACCCGTGGGGGGACATCGCGAAAACCGTCCGGTGTCGGCAAGCTGAATGTCAAGCCCGCGATTCCGGAGGCCCGGGTTTGACCTGGCCAGCAGCCTGAGCGTTGCACCGGACCACCGGCCAGCCGGCAGGAGTCAGGTTTTCCGTCGGGCTCGTCCCGGCGGGAATACAACGGACAGGCTACCCTCGGAACAGAACCACCTCTCCCTCATTCTTCTCTCTCGCTCGCCTCCGGCGAGCGAGAGAAATGAATGGGGGAGAGGTGGTCGTGTTCCGCGGGTAGCCTGCCAGTTGGGTTCCCGCCGGGGCGAGCCCTACGGAAAACCTGACTCCTGCCGGCAGGCCCGAAGTGCGGGGGGGGAACCTGAC
>SYLK01000779.1 GCA_005809115.1 Planctomyces sp.
CCCGTCATGGTACAGGATCGAGCCACTCACGATGCGTCCGGGCGAAGCCACCAGCCGAATGATCGACATCGCGGTAACGGATTTGCCGCAGCCGCTCTCACCCACGATTCCCAGTGTTTTTCCACGCGGAATCGACAACGACACGTCCTCAACCGCCTTTACGACGCCCGCGTCGGTAAAGAACTGTGTGTGCAGGTTTTTGATCTCGACCAGCGGCGTCATGAACGTGGATTGTCCCGCCGGCAACTTCATGACCGGCAAAAAAAGAATCGCGGAGGAACGGTTACTTTCCGGCCTCCCGCAGTCGGGGATCGGTGGCTTCCTGCAGCCCTTCACCAATCAGATTGTACGACAGCACCGTCAGAAAGATCGCCAGGCCTGGGAAAAACACGAGCCACCATTTGGCCAGCGCCTCTTTGCCCCCGTGCAGCACCGTCCCCCAGCTGATCGTCGCTGCCGGCCCGAAACCGAGCACACTCAGCCCGCTTTCCGCCAGAATCGCCGAGGCGATTCCGAACGTGATCGGCACCAGCACCGGAGCCAGAGAGTTGGGCAGAATGTGGCGGAAGATGATGCGGAGGCGTCCGGCTCCCAGAGCCCGCGCCGCTGTCACGAACTCCGACTGCCGCAGTTTGATGAATTCTCCCCGGGTCAGCCGGGCGATCCCCGTCCAGCCGGTCACGCCCAGCACCGTCATGACATGCCAGATGGTGGGTTTCTCAATGATGGCCAGCAGTGCCAGAATCAGCACCAGCGTCGGAATGCACATCACCACTTCCACGATCCGGCTGAGCAGAATATCGGCCCAGCCACCGAAGAATCCCGCAAACGCACCCATCACGATCCCGATCGCCGCCGCGATCCCGGTGGATACGAATCCGACCAGCAGCGCGATTCGCGTTCCATGCACCATCTGGGCGAAAACATCATGCCCCAGCCGGTCCGTGCCCATCCAGTTCTGTCGATTCGGGGGCATATTCTGCAGGTTTTCGGACAGACCTTCCCATTCGCCTTTGCGAATGCGTCTGGCAGGATCCTGATACACCAGCGGCCAGACAGCCCAGCTCTGCGGATCCTTCTCCTTCAGACTCTTCGGATAGACCCGGCGAAAATTGTCCTTCAGAAAAATCGGGTTCTCCCAGCGAGGATAGTAGTAGGCCATCGCCGGAAAATAGATCTGCCCCTTGTAACGGCACATCAGAGGTCGCGTGCCTGCAATCGCCGGGGACAGGACCGCGGCCACCATCATCAGCAGAAAGAAATACAGCCCCGCCATGGCCAGGCGGCGCTGCCGAAAGCGACGCCAGGTTTCCCGCCAGAAACCAGCACTGCCCCTGCCCCTGTCGCTGTCCGACTGTTTCCCTGAATCTCCTGCCATATCGCCGATCCGTCAGTTGTAGCTCACCCGGGGGTCGACGATGGCGTAAAGCACGTCGGCCAGCAGCTGACCAGCCAGCGTCATCGCGGAAAACATCAGTGTTTCACCCATCAGCACCGGGTAGTCGCGGTTGGAGATCGCCTCAAAAAACAACTGTCCCATTCCCGGCCAGTCGAAAATGTACTCCAGCAGCACCGATCCTCCCAGCAGGCCCGGCAGCGTCAGTCCGATCAGCGTCACAAAGGGGATCAGCGTGTTGCGGAAACCGTGCGACACGATCACACGCACCGGTCCGACTCCCTTCGCCCGAGCCGTTCGAATGTAGTCCTGCCGCACGACTTCTTCCATGTTCGATTTGACGAATCGACTGAGGTACGCAAGGCTGCCGTAAGTGTAACAGAAGACAGGCAGCAGCATATGCCGCAGCACATCCAGCACGCGCTCGGGAAAGGCCATTTCCGCGTAATTCGCGCTGACCATTCCCGGCTTCAGCTCGAACATCGTCCCGCCCAGCCGGATGTAAAACAGCACCAGCAGCAGCAGCGCCGCCACAAACGACGGCACGGAATACAGCATGAACAGCAGGACACTCAGAATTCGTTCGGGCAGTCGCCCGGACTGCGCCGTGCTGTACAGCCCCAGCGGCACGGCCACAATGTAGCTGATGGCCAGCGAGGTCAGCGACAGCATCAGCGTGGGGCCAATGCGGTGCCCGATCACCTGGGTCACGGGCTTCTTTTCGTGAAATGAACGTCCCAGGTCTCCCTTCAGCAGATTGCTCACCCACAGCAGGTAGGCTTCGTGCCACGGCCGGTCCAGCCCGTAAATGGCCTGCAGTCGCTTCAGATCATCCTTGCTGATCTGACGGCTGGGGTCCGATTCCGCCGTGTTCAGCGTCAGCGGTGTCCCCGGCATGTTGCGGATCAGCGCGTAGACCACGAAGGTGATCAGCGTCAGCGTGAGCAGGCCGACCAGACTGCGGCGGATCAGATAATTCAGCATGTCGGAACCCGGTCCGGGTGGGCTACGCTCCTGCTGAGCCGCGGAAAACGTGGAGGTTTCTCAGCGTGGCCGTTCGGCAGGAGCCGCGCCCACGCAGGATGCGGACCGAGTCCGATGGCAGAGCCGGTCCTGCAGGAATCGAGCCACGACCGGTCGGCAGTGCCGGGACCAGCAACAGTAGTCTGTGGAATCCAGGTGTGACTGATCACTAGTGCTGTGCCGGTTTCCAGATGCTGAAAAATCCCGGTCCGTAATGATACGGACCGCG
>SYLK01000780.1 GCA_005809115.1 Planctomyces sp.
ATTGGCGGATCGCTGATCGTGGGCGATTCCGTGCGCGCCAGCCTGCAGCAGATGACTCTCCGACGACTGGGCGGGATCAGCCATGTCCTGCATGCTCCACGGTTTTTCCGCGAGAACCTGGCTGCCGGGATTTCTGATCGTGTTGCTGGTGACACCCGGACCGTGGCGCCCGCCATGCTGCTGGATGGCAGTCTGGAACGGCAGGCAGCCACCGGACTCCGGACGCGGGCCGGTTCCGTCATCGTGCTGGGAGTGCGGCCCGATGGCTGGGCCCTGCTGGAATCCGGCGGCACCGCGGCTCCTTCGGAATCCGGGATTGTGCTGGGACATCGCACAGCCACGGAGCTGCAGGTCCGGGCGGGGGATGAGGTTTCTCTGTGGATTGAACGTCCGTCCGCAATCCCGCGCGACAGCCTGCTGGGTGAACGAGAAGATCTGAATCTGGAAATCGTTCTCACGGTCGAGGCAGTGCTGGATGAAGACGCCGGCGCTTCGCGGTTCTCGCTGAACCCGGGCCAGCAACTGCCCTTCAACGCCTTCGTCGCCCTCGCCACACTGCAGGACCGGCTGGACCTGCAGGAAACGGCGGCAAGTCGGCGAAACCCGATGGAGAAACCCGCCAGGGTCAATTCACTGATCGCGGGCAAGCCGAGTCACCCTGCCGGCGGAACTCCCGCAGATCTGCTGCCTGACGTGCAGGATGATGCCCGGCTGCAGGACGAGCTGACTCTGGCCCTGCAGCAGTCACTGGCTCTGGCGGATGTCGGACTGAACCTGCGAGTCGTGGCGGATCGCTGGTATCTCTCCGTCGAAAGTGACAGCATGATTCTGGACGATGCCGCCGTGGCATCCGTATCGTCCGCAGCGGATGCCCTCGGTCTCAACGCGGCCCCGACCCTCGTGTATCTGGCCAACGAGATTCGCCCGGCGGATGGTGCGGCGGCCGATGGTACGGCGGCCGACGCGCGGTTTTCCATGTACTCGATTGTGGCCGGGCTGCCGTTCGATGAGCCGGCGCCGCTGGGACCATTCCGCCTGCAGGACGGTTCGCCTGTCCCGCCGCTGACTGCTGACGACATCATTCTGTCCGACTGGATTGCCCGGGACCTGCAGGTGAGCACGGGTGATATCGTCCAGGCCCGCTGGCACGAAGTGGGCAGTCACGGTGACCTCCCGGAGACACATCACCGATTCACCGTCCGGGGAATTCTGAAACCCGATGACCCGATCTCGGTGGATCAGAATCTGACACCCTTCGTGGATGGAGTGACCAATGCGGATTCCTTCAGCGAATGGGATCAGCCGTTTGAAATGGAGCTGGACCGCGTCACGCCCCGCGATGACGAATACTGGAAGAAATACAAGGCAGCGCCGAAGGCATTCGTGGCGCAGTCCGCCGCCGAACAGTTCTGGAGCAGCCGTTTTGGTCGCGCCACCTCCGTGCGCGTGGCACCGTCCACAGGAATCCCGTCAGGCGATCCGCTGATGGTCCGGCAGGAGCAGCTGAGTGAAGAGATCCGGCGGCATCTGAAGCCGGATCGAATGGGGCTGTATTTTCGTCCCGTCCGGGCCGAAGGACTTCAGGCCGCGGCAGGCGCCAACGACTTTTCTCAGTTGTTTCTGGCTTTCAGTTTCTTTTTGATTTTGTCGGCCATTCTGCTGGCATCGCTCATGTTTCGACTGGGCATCCAGCAGCGGGCGGCGCAGGCCGGGCTGCTGGAGGCACTGGGATTCACCGCGATCCGGGCACGCTGGTTTTTTCTGGGTGAAGGGCTGCTGGTGGCCGGACTGGGTGCGATCTCCGGCGCCTGCGGGGCCGTCGCCGCAGCGCAATTCATGGTATACGGGCTGACGCACTGGTGGATTGGCGCCATCGGAACGCGATTCCTGGTGCTCGATGTGCGGCCGATCAGACTGGTCACTGCCGCAGCAATTTCGTTCACTCTGGCAGGCCTGGTCATCTGGCAGGCCCTGCGAGCCTGCACGCGTCTGCCGCCGCGCGAGCTTCTGACCGGAGCGGGCGCAGGCCGAGACAGCGCGTGGGCCGGCGACAGCGCCGCCGGCCGGGGATGGGCGGATCGAGTGCTGCAACTGGGATCGCTGCTGATCGCGGTGGCGCTGCCATTGCTGCTGCTGACCCGGTGGGTACCTTCAAGCGAAGCCTTCGGCGGAATGTCGTGGCGTGTTGTGGGATTCTTCCTCGCCGGAATGGCGTGGTTGTCGACCGGGATGCTGCTGCTCCGCAGCCGTCTGCGGAATCGGAGTGGAGAAGTCGTCAGTGGCGACGGCAACTTGGGACTGCTGCGACTGGCGCTGGCCAGCACCGCCAGGAACCCGCAGCGGAGTCTGCTGACCACAGCACTGATCGCCTGCGCAACGTTTGTGATCGTGGCGGTCGGTGCCGGTCGCAGAAATCCGGTTTCCGAGGTACCGGACCGCAGCTCCGGCAACGGTGGCTTTACCCTGGTCGCCGAATCGTCACAGCCAATCCTGCTGAATCTGAATTCCGCCGACGGTCGGCAGAAGCTGGAATTTGACCGCAGTGAAAACAGTACGCTGCCACCGCAGACAGTCGTGTACGGGTTCGGGATGAAGCCCGGACAGGACGCCAGCTGTCTGAACCTGTACCAGACCACTGTCCCCACGCTGCTGGGCGCTACCGGCGAATTCATCCGACGCGGCGGATTTCGCTTCGCCGGTACACCGGGGAAAAACCCGTGGGAGCTGCTGGAAGCAGCGCTCCCGGACAGTCGCGGCCTGCCGACGATCCCCGTCATCGGCGATCTCAATACGCTGCAGTTCAGTCTGAAGAAGGGGATCGGAGATATCATTCTCGTCCCGCGGGAGGCCGCGCCCGAGTTTGCCCTGCAGATCGTGGGCATGCTCGACAGCAGCATTTTTCAGGGTGTTCTGGTAATGAGCGAAGACAACCTGAAACGCGTTGCTCCCGAAACCTCCGGCGCCCGGTATTTCCTGATCGAAACGCCGAGTGACGCGAAAACGCTGGCCACGGCAGCCGGAGTTCTCGAAACCACTCTCAATGCCTACGGTGTGGACACCGAGCCGGTCAGCCGGCGACTCGCCGGATTCCTTGCCGTCCAGAATACTTACCTGTCGACGTTTCAGCTTCTGGGGGGACTGGGCTTGCTGGTCGGAACATTCGGGCTGGCCGCGGTGATGCTGCGGAACGTCATGGAACGACGTGGCGAAATCGCGCTGCTGAAAGCGCTGGGGTTCACCACCGGCCGCGTGATGAGCCTCATTTTCATCGAAAACAGCCTCCTGTTGTTCTGGGGTATGCTGACCGGGACCGTGTCGGCGCTCGTGGCGATGCTGCCGCATCTGCTCAGCACCGGAGCGGACGTTACGTGGCTGCCGCTGAGCCTCACGCTGTTATCAGTCGCTGCCGTCGTCTCGCTTTCCGCAGTGTTTCCCGTGACGGCTGCCGCCGGAACTCCGATTCGCGAGCATCTTGCCGCAGCCTGAATTTACTGCAGAGCCCTGTTTTTCGCCGAGATCCACCGCGTCGGCACGACCCTGTCCGCCGCGGGCAGCGCTCCGGATCATTCGGCCATTTCTGCAACTCTCTGACCAGATTGCGGCAAAACCTTGTCGATGCAGACTTGTGTTGTCTGCGCCAACTGCACAGAATCGGGACGTTTGTCAGAACCCAACTTTGGGAATGCGCCCCGGAAAACGCGGATGATTCCTGAATTTCGTGTTGCCGAGAAACCCGCACCGGCGATGGCCGGATCCGGATTTTGCGATACGCCCGTACAATCGATAGGTTTGGAGTTGCAGACATGGCCGACTGGCTCGAGCGATTTGTTGATGACGGCACGATTGGCGAGTCGCAACTGGAAGAAGCCCGCAATATGGCGGCGAATCTGGGTATCACCCCGGAAGATGCCCTGGTTCGACTGGGTTACATCTCCGGCAATCAGCTCGGTCGCGCTCAGGCCCAGACCTTCGGATACGATTTCATTGAACTCGAAGGGCTGCAGATTCCGAACAGCGTGATCGAAATGGTCACGGAATCGATGGCGCGGGAAAACATCGTCATCCCCACCAGCGTCGATGGTGATGCCGTCGTGATCGCGATGCATAACCCCAACAATATTGAGGTTCTCGATAAGCTCCGTTTCGTGCTGAACCGCGAAATCAAAGTCGTCATGGCACCGCTGGAACAGATTCAGGGAGCCATCAACCGTCACTACGGACAGTCTGAGACCGAATCCGTCGACTCCATGATCTCGGAATTCACGGAAACTCAGATCGACTTCACCGCCGTCGAAGCCGCTCAGGCACTGGCCGTGGATGAAGATGACAGCGCTCCAATCATCCGGCTGGCCAATCTGATCATCACCGAAGCCGTGGCCATGCGAGCCAGCGATATTCATATTGAGCCGTTTGAAGACCGCGTCCGCATCCGCTACCGCATCGACGGCGTCCTGATGGAACGTGACAGTCCGCCGAAACGACTTCTGGGTGCGCTCGTCTCGCGTTTCAAAATCATGGCCCGGATGGACATTTCCGAAAAGCGGAGGCCACAGGACGGCCGGATCAAGACCCGAGCCGGGAACAAGGAGTTCGACCTGCGCGTCTCCATCCTGCCCACCAATCATGGCCAGGCAGTGGTCATGCGTATCCTGGACCGCGATAACATCAAGGTCGGGATTCGCAACCTGGGATTCGGCGAAGACAACTACCGCAGTTTTCAGAACATCATTCGCCGCCCGAACGGAATCTTTCTCGTGACCGGGCCGACGGGCAGCGGCAAGACGACAACGTTGTACAGTGCGCTGGGTGAACTGAATCGTTCGGACAGGAAGATCATCACGGCCGAGGACCCGGTCGAGTACTACCTGCCCGGGATCAATCAGGTGGAGGTCAAGCACTCGATCGGACTCGATTTCGCCCGGATCATCAAAGCCATGTTGCGACAGGCGCCCAACGTGATCCTGGTCGGAGAAATTCGCGACACCGAGACCGGCGAGATGGCAATTCAGGCTTCATTGACTGGACACCTGGTTTTCAGCACACTCCATACGAACGATGCGCCCGGAGCTATTACACGTCTGATTGACATGGGGGTGCAGCCTTTTCTGGTCGCTTGTTCAGTCATGGCAGTGATGGCGCAGCGTCTGGTGCGGGTGGTGTGTCCCAAGTGCAAGGAGCCTTACCAGCCAACTCCGGAAGAAGTCGACTACTTCAACATC
>SYLK01000781.1 GCA_005809115.1 Planctomyces sp.
ACCCGAAAGATTTCCTCGGCGCACAGGCCACCGTCCTTGCTGTCGATCGATGGATCCGATATTAACCGCCAGTGGCAACCATGACGATTGCCTCGGCGGAAGACGGATTCACAGCAACAGAGAGGCCGGGCTTAGATGACGTCTGAGATTCATTGGTCTGCCAGGTTTCTGGCGTTTACGGCCGGAGGGCTGGGACTGTGCTGCCTCGGTGTGCTGGCAACCGGTCGGCAGGACCTTGCGGGACCAGCCCTCACCGTATCTCTGTTGTGCCTTGCCCTGGCGGTGCTGGGCATTCCACGCCTGAAGCAGCAGGTTTTCACCATCTGGATTCTGGCGGCTGTGGCGGCCGCCATGACCTGGCCACAGTGGTTCACGCGAATCGATACCTTTGAGACGAAACGGCTGATCATTCCGGTGCTCCAGGTGATCATGTTCGGCATGGGCACGACGATGAGTATCGCTGACTTCGTCGGCGTGGCCAGGATGCCGGGGGGCGTCCTGATCGGTGTCATCGGTCAACTGACGATCATGCCGCTGCTGGGTTACGGACTCGCCGTCAGCTTTGCGTTTCCACCCGAAATCGCCGCCGGGATTGTCCTGGTCGGCTGTTCGCCCAGCGGGCTGGCCTCCAACGTCATGTGCTACCTGGCCCGGGCCAATGTGGCCCTGTCCATTACCCTCACCACCGTGATTACCCTGCTGTCGCCGTTCACCACGCCACTGCTGATGAAGCTTCTGGCGTCGCAGATGATTCCGGTGGATGCCTGGGCGATGATGTGGAGCATCGTGCAGATGACGATTCTGCCGGTTGTGGGTGGTATCGTGTTCCATCATACTCTCAGTCGCCACATGCGGTGGCTCGAACGGGCCATGCCGGGACTTTCGATGACCGGTATTCTGATCGCCACCCTGATCATCATTTCGGCCGGTCGCGACGCGCTCCTGAATGTGGGAGTTCCGCTGATGGTCGTGTGCGGTCTGCACTGCGGGCTGGGCTACCTGCTGGGTTACTACGCGGCGCGGCTGCTGGGTTTTGACCTCCAGACCTGCCGCACGGTGTCGTTTGAAGTGGGCATGCAGAACAGCGGCCTTGCCGCTGGAATCGCGTCGTCAATGAACAAGATCGCCACGCTCGGACTTGCCCCGGTGGTGTTTGGCCCGATCATGAACGTCGCCGGATCGATTCTGGCCAGCTGGTGGCGGTCGCAGCCCACAGACTCGCAGCCCGTGGTGCCGCAGCAGCCTGTGGCGCCGCAGCCGCGCGACGCGTACTTTCCTCCCTGAATCGCGGAAATATCCGGATCGTTCCGGATTCTCCCGAACCTCGCAGCGCAATGCACCGCCACGCCCGGAACTGATCGCTGCGTGGCGTCCGGGGACAACAAGACAGGAATCTGCTGAATGTCACGAACACTTCTGGCCGGGGCAGCTCGCACGGTGATAAACCCTCCCCTGGGCATCAATCGGCCGGGCGTGCGGATTTTTCGAGACCCGATCCAGGCGATCGAGAGTGATCTGACGGCCACGGCCGTTGTGCTCTCGAATGACGTCACCACTGTGGCGATCATTGCGGTCGACCTGGTGTTCATGTCCATGCCGGTCATCACCGCTCTGCGTGCCAGAATCGCCGCAGCCATCGGCACTTCACCGTCCCATGTGCTGGTCAACTTCAGCCATACCCATGCAGGGCCCGCGTTTCCGGATTTTCTGGAAGACACACCGGAGCAGATGGCGCTGCAGACCAGGTATCAGCACCGTGTCAATGACCAGATTGTCGCGACCGCGGTGCTGGCACACCAGCGTCTGCAGCCCGCACGCGTCGGCGCCGGACGCGGGGAATGCCGGATCGGTGTGTATCGTCGGGCGAAGAACGCCGCCGGACGCGACGTGCTGGGAGAAGTCCCGGAAGCTCCGATTGACCCGACGGTCGGGGTGATTCGGGTGGATGATTCTGATGGAAGTCCCATCGCCACCCTGTTCAGCTACGGCTGTCATCCTGTGACGATGGGCCCTCGGTCGTGTGTGGCTTCATCCGACTTTCCTGGAGCGGCTCGGGCGGTTGTCGAGTCCAGTCTGGGCGGCCTGTCTCTTTTCCTGCAGGCGTGCGGCGGCAACATCAATCCGTTGTGGGGGATCGGGTACGAAGTCGACTGCCGCGACACAAAGAACCGTACCGGAATGATCCTTGGTGCCGAAGTTGTCAAGGCGGCATGCGGCATTCGCACTCATGTGCGTCGTGGTGAGAAGACACCGATCGGGCCGGTTTCAAACATTCTGCTGTGGCCCTGGCAGCCAGTGACCGGCGACAGCTGTCACCGTCTGGCTGCATCCGACGAAGTGGTTCGGCTGGAATTCGGCCCGCTGCCGTCACTGGAGCATGCTCAGGCCATCGTTCAGCGATGGCAGGACCAGCACGCGGCCAACCTCGCACGGGGAGCCGGTCACTGGGACCTGAACTATTCGCTGCGTTTCGTCGACTGGTCCCGCCGTCTGCTCGCAGCGGTGCAGCAGGGACACCCGGTCCTGGATGTGGTGGTTCAGGCAATTCGCATCAACGAAATCGCCGTCTGCGGAATCAGCGTCGAATCCTTTTTCGAAACAGGACTGCAGCTGAAATCCCGTTCTCCATTTCCGCACACGGAAATTCTGGGATATTCCAACGGCTGTGCCGCGTATCTGCCGAGAGCAGATGACTATCCTGCCGGAGGCTGGGACGTGGACGAGCAGTATGCTGTGCCGGATATGTTTTTTCAGAGCTACAGCCTGCCAGTGGCGCTGCATCCGAATTCTGAACAGCGTGTCGTTGAGCGGGCCACGGCCCTGCTGCACGGTCTTCAGTAAAGCACCCATGGAAAGTACCACAGCATGTCATTCGGCATCGGCGTTCTGGGGGCCACCGGATTTATCGGCACTCCGTACCGAGAGGAAATCCGGGCAGCCCCCGAGGATGCGCGGATCGTTGCACTCTGTGCCCGCCGCCGCGATCTGCTGGAGGCTGCCGGAAGAGCCGACAGAGCACAGCTGATCACCGACGACTGGCGTCAGGTCATCGACCATCCCGATGTCAACGTCGTGCTGATCTGCACGCCCGACGCGCTGCATTCTGACGCTGTCATGGCCTGCGTTGCTTCCGGGAAACACATCGTGTGTGAAAAGCCGATCGGCCTGAACGGCCGCGAGGCGCTCGACATGTGGCACGCTGTGCGAAACGCCCGTCTGGGTCATTTTGTGCCGTTCTGGACACGCTACGTGCCCGTATTCGCCCGTGCCCGGGAAATCCTCCGGCAGGGTGTGGCCGGTCAGATCCGCGCCGTGGTCTACCGCTGGCACAATCCCCGCCCGCCGGTGATGCCGCTGACATGGCGCGACGACGCCACACTGTCATCTGCCGGCAGCATCGCCGATGTGGGCTCGCACGCCTACGATACCATCCGCTGGATTCTGGGCACTTCGGCCACACGCGTTCTGGCCCACGCCGGTGTGATCACTCCCGCCAAGCCCGATCTCGGCCATCTGAACCTCGCCGAAGCCATTCAGTTCGGCCAGCAACCGTCCGCAAAACTCGCTGACACCAGCAGTGCACCGACGTGGCGCCGCGGAACTGCATTTGACTACGCCTCTGTCGCGTTCGAGCTGGAAGACGAAACCGTCGGGACATTGATCCTGTCACATGCACCTTTTCTCCGCAAAGGACTTGCGCCGGAGATCGAATTTCACGGGACTCTGGCTTCCATCAGCGTCGATCGGCTCCAGTCAACCGTCGCGGTCGTCCCGTCCGGCAGCGTCGTTCCTCAGGTGGAACGCATTGATGATCCTGGTTCTGGAAACCGCTTCGCGAGATATGTGTTCCCGGCCCTGCGAGATCGCATCGCCGGTCGTGACAGCGTCCACCCCGGCATGAATGACGGCTGTCGGGCGCAACTGTTCACAGATGCGGCAGCCACCTCTGCCCAGACCGGTGGCTGGGTCTCTCTGCCCACTGCCCCCGATCTCTGACGCAGTCGCCCCGGGACCTTCGGCTGCCCCGCTGAGGATCCGGCAGTTTTTCAAATCGAATCGCGGATTGGCACTCGAGCTGCACTCGCAGATCATACGCATTCCTGTAAGATCAGCACTTGTCGTCACTGGACAGATGGCCTGCCGTGTCTGCTGCATCTGAATCAGTGCATCTGAAAAAGAGTGCCGCCCTGATGGTCGTTCGAAAATTCGTGGTTCAGTGCGGGGCACTCGCATGGTGGTTGTGGCTGGCCGCAATGCTGATATCTGCCGGCGCACCGGTCGAGGCCTTTCAGCCTCCGGAGCAGGATAGCGGCACGTCCCGCGTCCTGGCTCCCGCACACGATGCTCCGGATCGTCAGCGAACCTCGGCTGCATCACCCCACCAGCATGAGACGGGCCACCAGCATGAGACGGGAATCACCCTGCCAGTCGGGCCGCTGGCATCAAACCGGCGGACGCTGCCCCTGACCGCGGTTTACTGCGCACTGATCGTTGCGGCGTCGGTACTCGGGGGCTGGCTGCCGGCCTGGATTGAACTGACTCACACCCGGATGCAGACAGTGATCAGTTTTGTCGGCGGACTGATGCTGGGGATCGCCGTGTTTCACCTGCTGCCGCATTCGTCGCACGGACTGCCATCCATCGATCACGCGGCGACGTGGATGATGGCAGGAATCGTGTCCATGTTTCTGCTCATCCGGATGTTCCATTTCCATCATCATGGTCCACTGGAAATCTCGCCGGCACATGAGGATCCCGAACCTGTCCGACTGCCCGACGTGAATCAGGGTGACGGATCCGCTCAGTCGGATTCCGGTTGTTATCAGCAGCCTGGACATCATACGCATCCCCGTACCCATCTGCAGCAGCCGTGTCTTCATGGCGAGTCTGCTTCCACGCCGGAGGCAGCGAGTCCGGCGCGGTCCGTCAGTGGTCCACCCTGCCACCACGCGCACCAGCTGAGCTGGCTGGGGATCGCCGTCGGATTGTCGCTGCATACTCTGATCGATGGCGTGGCACTCGCTGCCAGCGTTCAGGCCGAGTCGGCTCATTCGGCCTGGCTGTCGCTCTATGGTCTGGGAACTTTTCTGGCAGTGATGCTGCACAAGCCGCTGGACGCCGTGTCGATTACGTCACTGATGGCAGCCAGCGGGTGGCCGTCACGGTCGCGCAGCATCGTCAACGCTGCGTTCGCAATGATGTGCCCGCTTGGGGCTCTGCTGTTCCTTGTGGGCGCCAGCCAGCTGCACGGGTGGCAGTCCGCGATTGTGGGGGCCGCCCTGGCGTTCTCTGCCGGGGTTTTCATCTGCATATCGCTCAGCGATCTGCTTCCGGAAATGGAATTCCACGCGCACAATCGGCTGACTCTGACCACGGCACTCGCCTGCGGCATCGGGCTCGCCTGGGGCATTACATTCCTGGAACCATCCCACCTGCATTGAAGATGGATCAGCGAGGCCTGTGGATTACCCCGCCCTGCCTTAGGACCGGCCAAAAAATCAGTTGAACAAACTCATGAAAACTTCGGCCGCATGAATCCTGCACCTCGAATGCGGATTCGCTCGATCAGTTCATCAGCTGGCCGATGATTTCATGCAGCAATTTTACGTTCAAAACGAAACA
>SYLK01000782.1 GCA_005809115.1 Planctomyces sp.
ACAATCTGCGTGGGAAATAAAATCTGCCGGGCGACCGAGCGTGCTGAGCGGCGTATTCCACTCAAAGGTTTCTCCGGAAATGACATCCTGCACAAGATCCTGGCCCACCAGATCGGGACTGACGCTGAGTTTCTGCAGCAGCGATGCGTCATTCGTGTCGATCGTGGAAAGCACGCCCTTCATGGCGCCATGAACACGGATCTGTTTCACCAGCGCACGGGTGTCAATCCCCTGCAGACCAATGATGTTGTTTCGCCGGAGGTAACTGTCCAGAGATTCCGTCGAACGGTAGTTGCTGGGAAATTCGCACAGTTCTCGCACGATGAATCCTCGCAGAAACAACCCGCGGCTCTCAACGTCTTCAGCGCTGATCCCGTAGTTGCCAATCAGCGGATACGTCATGGTGACGATCTGTCCGTTGTACGATGGATCCGTCAGGATTTCCTGATACCCGGTCATGCTCGTATTGAAGACGACTTCGCCACAGACCTCTCCGAGGGCACCGAATGCCTGTCCCGTGAACACACTGCCGTTCGCCAAAGCCAGTTTCGCCGTCTGAACCATATCTGAAACCCGTCTGTTGTCTTGCGCGCTATCCTGCTGATCAGGCAACCAGTCGGTCTGGAGGAAGCCCGGTCAGACAAGCTGCCGCAGTGCGATTACCGCGACCACTCCCCCCCGAAATCAGGACTTCACGGCAGCCGATACTTCGCCTCTGCAACAGGGAGATGATACCGGATCGTCGATGAACCTTGAAGCGGAGGACCATCCGTCCAGGCGGATTTCGCCCGATCCGGAAACCGCCGCCTCTCTGCACAGGCCGGAAAAGCTGGCGGCAGGAACCGTCGCGGCAGGAACCGTCGCGGCAGGAACCGTCGCGGCAGCAACCGTCGCGATTCCGATGGGACCACCTGGACGAATGGGGGCTTCGCCCCTTCGCACTCAGTCGCAGCGCCCGTCGCCGTCTCAGCGGGCTCCGCAGCGGAAACGGCGGCCCGCAAGGCAGCAGGACACCAGCGCCGCAATCAGTGCGATCCCTGTGGGTTCCGGGACAGCCCGGGTGACAATTGTCAGTTTTGGCTTTGCCACCGCACCTGTATGCACATCCGTCAGTCCAAAGATGAGTTCTGGGGCCTCGAAAAACGTGGTTGGTGCTCCGGGCGGTGCGAGACGCGAATCTTCACTCCAGGATGGCATTGAGCCGGTGAGGACCAGATCGCCGCCCGATGTACTTTTCAGGATCGACAGGCCCAGCGAATTGAACGGGATCTCGATCACCGGCGCTGGCGGAGTTCCGCCCAGATGAAACTCAACGGGCGCCGCGACCTCCGGGCCGGCAAAGCTGTCGAAGACAAACTTCGCTTCGGCCCCCGTCAAGGACGTGCTCGTGACGATATCTGCCGGAACCATCGTCGCTGACAATCGGAAGATCTCGACCGGATCAGACGGGATGAACGCACCACTCAGCGGATCTCCCGGTCCCTTGCCAAAGATCAGGCCGCCAAATGGCAGCTCCAGATGCAGCGACGCGCTGACGATCTCCCCGCTCAGATGTGGCAGACTGAACCAGAAGAAGCTGCGTCGTTCCGGTGTCCGTTCGAAACCCGGAGTGGTTCCGTAACCGACAAAGTAGTTCTGGAACGTGGGACTGTTGGAAGGCCCCAGTCCGGTGTCAAAGAATCCACCAGTCTGCAGTGCATCAAGGACCACGACACCGGCGCTGGCCGCCGGCAGGGATGTTCCGATCCACAACAGCACCACGATCAGAATTCGGACCATTTCAGTCTCCCGAAAATCGCTCGATGCAAATCAGTATCCTCGCCGATGAACACTCCCTCTCAGAGCCCTGATCAGAATGGCCGGAATCCATTTCATGCGTGGTCTGACGTCCACCGCATATTTCTTTCAGTCAGGTTAACTCGATTGCGGGCCGATGTCACGCAAAAAAATTCCGCATGGCGGAAAGAAACGAGTGTTTCAACGACAGGCTACCATTCGGTCGGAGAGCTGCAGCGATCCCTCCGGGACGGTCCGGCAGCGGGACGTGGGCCGTCGCCCTGGCCCGGGAAGTGTATTTTTTCGGGCGATTCGTTAGCGTACGAGGTTATGTCATTCGGATCTCTGCAGGGTCAGCGGATTGTGATCACGGGTTCCTCGAGCGGAATCGGGCGGGCGATTGCGCTGGAGTGTGCAGCGGCAGGCGCCGACATCGTGGTGCATTGTCACCGGTCGTTGCGGCAGGCGCACGAGGTGGCTGATGCGGCCGGACAACACGGTGTTCAGGCGCTGGTGCTGGCGGCGGACCTGTCATCCGCAGCACAGCAGCAGGAGTTTGCGCGGGCGTGCTTTGAATCCGGCCCGGTGACCGCGATCGTGAACAATGCGGGGGCAGATCTGCTGACGACGCCACTGCGGGATGCCACATTCAGTCAGAAACTGCTGCTGCTGCTGCAGACAGACGTGACGGCCACAATCGAACTGTCACGGATTTTCGGCGGAAGATTTCGGGAATCCGGCGGCGGTTCGGTGCTGAACGTCGGCTGGGATCAGGCAGACCGCGGGATGGAGGGCGACAGCGGAGAGCTGTTTGCGGCGGCCAAGAACGCGGTCATGGGATTCACGCGATCGCTGGCGCTCAGTCTGGCGCCGCAGGTTCGCGTCAACTGCGTGGCCCCGGGCTGGATTCGGACCGCCTGGGGGGCTGGAGCAGGAGAATACTGGCAGCAGCG
>SYLK01000783.1 GCA_005809115.1 Planctomyces sp.
GAATCCGGTGTTCGAGTTCTCCGGCCACGACGCTGCGATCATTCCGCTGGAACTGAGTTATCTGAAGTGGCTGTCCTGGGGGACTCCCGCGCTGCTGATTTCCACTGCGATGGCAAGCCATTTCGGTGGCCAGGGCCGCACCTGGACAGTCCTGACGGTTGACATCGTGGCCATGCTGACCAATGTCATCCTTGATTACCTGCTGATTTTTGGCGGGGACTTCGGCAGGTGGGGATCGATCCCGGCAGGAGGAATTGCTGGTGCGGCCATCGCCACCACGATTGCATTCTGGGTCAAGGCGGCGGTCTACATGATCTGGATGCTGCGACCGTCTGAACGCGACAAATTCGCCACCGATGCGTGGCGAATCAGGCCGAAGCTGCTGAAGCGTCTGCTGTTTTTCGCTGCCCCCAGCGGACTCCAGGGTTTTCTGGAAGTCAGCGCCTTCACGGTGTTCATCCTGCTGCTGGGGCGCATCGGCAAGACGGAACTGGCCGCGACAAATCTGGCATTTAACGTCAGTTCGGTGGCATTCATGCCGGTATTCGGTCTGGCGGCGGCCGCCGGCGTTCTGGTCGGTCAGAAAATGGGCGCCAGCGAGACCTTGCTGGCTGAGCAAAGTGCGTGGACCACCATGCACATCGCCACGGCGTATATGGGCGTGATTTCATTCGCTTATGTCGTTGTCCCCGATTTGTTCCTGTCCGGCTTCTTCGCACGGGAACAACTGGAAAACGCAGACCGGATCCGCCAGACCGCCATCGTACTGCTCAGGTATGTCGCGGCGTATAATCTGTTCGACGCGATGAATCTGGTCTTCTCTGGTGCCGTCAAAGGCGCCGGGGATACTCACTTCGTGATGATGATCAGCGTGGTGATGGCGATGGTACTGGGGCTATCGGCCTGGGCCGGTGTCGGTTTTCTGGGTTTCGGCCTGCATGCCTGCTGGCTGCTCGTCACGGTCTGGGTCTGGATTCTGGGGGTCGTCTACTACCTGCGTTTCCGGCAGGGTGCCTGGAAATCCATGCAGGTGATTGAGCCCGAGGTCGACGGGCTGACTGACGGACAGGCATGATGCGGGCGACTGCGGGGAAGCCCCGGTGTACTCCCCAAGGACACGGTGTACCTGGGGCTGAGGGACATGGAATCGGGTCTGGTTTGTGATCAGCATCGCCTGACTGGACGTCGACTCCATGAGTCACGCACGAACACGTCCGGACCACTGTCGTCGGGTGACGTGCATGCTGCGGGAGATTGACATCGTGGCCGACAGCCCGTCCTCGGTGTATTGAGTCCCGCGAAATGCCGGCTGAACGAAACTCGCGATCGCAGAGATTTGTCCACGCAATGAAATGCGAGCCTACCAGACCATCACGGATTGATGACCGGCAGCTGTGCTGTAGTAGAGCCGAATCTTCAGCCGGTATCGTCTTCCTTCCTGCAATCGAACAACAAAGGAGGCATTGCGATCAAAGCCACTGTCATCATCGCCGGAGATGTACGTCATCTGAGACCCGGTCTCCTCGAACAGCACCATCACGGTATCAAACTCACCGAACGTCTGAAATCGGAATCGACGCGATTCCGTGGGCAGAAAAGCGAAGTCCTTCTGTTCGCCGGGGCCGATATTCACGAACTGTGATTCACCAGCTCGCAATTGAGGTCCCGAGACGACGCCGCCGTCAGCGGGATAGAATCTGCGGACGACCTCCTTGTCGCCTGCTGAAAGGCCTCCGGCGGGCCGCAGTCCATTCTGATACTGAGATGGCAATTGAATCAGCCCGGCTTCAAACGCATAGTGCATGATGGAGTTCGGGTCCCATGACGAGCCTGAGACCGACTGAGGATTAATCTTGCGAAGGATGTTGAAATCTGTGGTCCCGCGATCCCAGGGAGGACTCTGAGTTGTGGCGAAATGGTCGTAGACCGCCTGTGTATTCCAGACAATGCCGGCATTCGGATTCTGATGTTCGTGATGAAACCCCAGGGAATGCCCGATTTCATGAATCGCCGTGTCCAGTCCATTCGGTCCGGGAACGTCAAGGTTCCAGCCGAAATTCATCGTGCGTTCGCCTGGTCCGGCGTTCAGAACGCCTGTTCCGATCCTTGACCATGACCCGTCCGAATGATCGAATCCGATTCGAATTTCCGCATTTCCGGGTGTTGCCACTTCCGTGAAGGTCAGTCCGATTCCGACATTCTTCCAGACGTCGAACGCCCTTCGAGCGACAGCACTCTGCGCCTCGTTGCCTCCGTATCGGCCGCTGCGATAGAAGTAGTAGCGGAGCGGGGTTCCGTTGACCCATTTGTTTCCCATAGACAGAATCGCTCGCGCACGTTCATCCGAGATGCCTGCTGCGAATTCTCGTGGTGGTTCTGCCGGGACACAACAATATCGGGGAGCCGTCTGGTCGGCTCCGACATGTGTATCGTATGCTTCATCCCCTGCAATTCCGCCTGCCAGACGTTTTTCCAGATCATCCAGCCGTGACGCTATTTCTGCCAGCTGAGTCTGAACGGATCTGCCGCGCTGTGCCATGTTTTCACCCTTCCTGAAAATTCGGGATCTGCCGTCTGCTGATTTGCGTCCACACCAGGTCGCGACCGTGACAATCACCACGGTCTCACTTGACTTCTTTCCTTAACGCGGAACGAGGGTCATTCTTGTCCGTTCTCCAGCGAGGATGCGGAAAATGGATCACGAAATCACCATTGTATGAACAGACGGCTTCGGTAAACTCGATGTGCCCGATCCTCTGCCACGCCCCGGCCGGAAATCTCCCTCGCCGGAC
>SYLK01000784.1 GCA_005809115.1 Planctomyces sp.
CCTGCGCTTCGACGGCGGGATTCCACCAGGGGTCCAGCAGGAACACGTAGTCTGCGGCCGTCAGATTCAGTCCCAGACCGCCGGCCTTGAGACTGATCAGAAAGACACGACAGTCGGGATCATCCTGAAAACGATTGACTCGTGCTTTACGATCTCGCGTCTTGCCGTCCAGATATTCGTAGACAATTGACGCCCGGTTCAGATGCTCTTTGACGATACTCAGCATGCTGGTGAACTGCGAGAACACCAGAGCCTTGTGTCCTTCGGCCACCAGCTCCTGCAGGTGAGGCACCAGGAAGTCCAGCTTGGCGTAGGCTTCCTGCTCGTCGCCGCGATTCAGCAGCGCCGGGTGGCAGGCTGCCTGCCGCAGTCTGAGCAGCGCTTCCAGGACATGCATCCGGGTCCGAGCAATCCCCTGCTGCTGGATCAGGCCCAGCAGTGAATCCCGGTAATGCAGCCGGAGTTCATCGTACAGGCGGCGCTGATCTTCCTCCATGTCGCAGTAGATGGTTTCCTCCAGCCGATCCGGGAGTTCCGCGGCAACCTGTTTCTTGGTTCGCCGCAGGATGAATGGTCGCAATCCTTTTGCAACGAGGTGCCGGGCCTCGCGGCTTTCAGGGTCTGCAATATGGGTGCGGAAGGCTGAACTGCGTCCCAGCATCCCCGGGTTCAGGAATTCGAAAATTGACCAGAGGTCGCCGGCATTGTTCTCGATCGGCGTACCACTGAGCGCCAGGCGATAGTTCGAGTGCAGCAGTCTTGACGCCCGCGCAATCTGGGACGATGGATTCTTGATGGTCTGGGCTTCGTCGAGCACAACGTAGTCAAACATCACGTCCTTCAGGACCGCAATGTCGCGGCGGACCGTACCGTAGGTCGTGAGGATCACGTTGTACGACGTGAACTCCGTCCGCTGGTGCGCTCGTTCAAGACCCGTGTATTCCAGCACTTTGAGATTGGGGGCGAAACGTGTGCATTCACTGACCCAGTTGAACATCAGCGAGCGTGGCACAACGATCAGGCACGGCGGCGCAGTCGGACAGTCCTCCAGACGCCGCAGCAGCATCGCGAGAAACTGGACCGTCTTTCCCAGACCCATGTCATCCGCCAGACACCCGCCGAACCGGAAGTCCTTCAGGAACTTCATCCATGCCAGTCCCTCGCGCTGATATCCCCGCAGCTCTCCCTGAAACGCTGCCGGGACTTCCACGGGTTCGATCCCGGAGAAACTGCGAAATCGTTCCCTCATGGCAACGAAATTCTCGTCGGTCTCCACGTTTTCCTGAGAAGCCAGCAGAGCGTCCAGCAGGGCCGCCTGGGAGTTGGAGTATCGCAGGCAGCCGTTCTCCAGCGTTCCCAGTCCGGAAATCATGCCGATCTGGTCCAGCCACTCCTCCGGCAGGATGCCGAGCGAACCATCATCGAGCCGCACCGTCGAATCACCGCGTTCGAGCGCCCGCAGCAGCTCCGGAAACGCAACGGAACGGCCTTCAAAGTCGATCTCGGTATGCACATCAAACCAGTCGACATCCGACTGCACGCGAAATCGCATGCCGCCGGCCTGCCGCACCCGACTGCCGTCGGCATACACTTCCCAGGAATTCTCCACCAGTTCTCGCACCGCCCGACCAAGGTCCCGACGGGCAATCTCCACGATTCCCTGACTCCTGGCATCACCCAGCCGTCGACGGAATCCCGCCTGTCGCAGCTTCTCCCAGCATTCGTTTTCGAAACCCCGATCGCGGATAATACAGCGGCTGGATTCCCGCTGAACAACGGCCCAGCGAGGACTGCCGCCCGATACCGGTGTCCCCAGATAGCTGAACACCACCTCAGCACTCAGTGCGTCATTCCGCCAGCGCACAGCGGGGGGGGAAGAGATGCGCAGGGCCGGTGTCGGCTTCACGCGGACCTCTTCCAGCTGGAGTTCACGCGGCAGCTCCAGACGAGGCAGCGCCGGAATGTCCAGCAGACGGTCCACGAAGTCATGCTGGTCACTGGCCGGAATGTGCAGAGCACCACCGGCAGACAGAAGCTTCATCCACTCAGGGGCGCCAAAATCCCGGAGCAGCCCGATCGCCCCGGCTGTGACCACGAATCCCCCGGAAACGACCAGCGGAACTTCGCTCAGTTCCATCGATTCGTCTTTTCGGACCAGCAACCCGATCACTTTCCAGCCGTCGCACTCCGTATCGCGACGCACGCGGATTGTCAGTTCCCAGGGATCTGATTCCTCCCAGTCGAGCAGCTGATCGCTGCCTTCTTCCGTACCAAGAATTCGCAGCCTGCCGCTGCGACACATTCCGGGCAGGATCAACTGGCCGAGTTCAAACGGGACGTAAAACCGGTGAGCCGATGTCCGAAGCTCTGCCTGCTGAGTGGACCAGGTGTTCCGTTCGGGAATGGCACCGGCCAGGTAGGAGAGAAACGTGCGGTCGTCTTCCAGTTCAATCTGATCCAGTTCGCCGGGCCGCACCTTGAGCGGCTTCAGCTTTCCCCATTGACCACCAGCGCGTCTTTGTCGCTGCGACGCCTGAATCACCAGCTTGTCGGCTTCCCGGCTGGCAGCCAGGTCCACTTCGTAAAAAATCTGACGTTCCTGCGGCTCTGACCTGCCGCGGCCGTCAGTGGTACCGTTCATATCCCCGCGAAGTTCGGCCAGCCGCAGTTCCCAGGGACGCAAAGGAACCTCGACGGGGCGTTCCGGCTTCGTGCGCGCCCGGCCACGCGGCAGACTCACATCGCCTTCATCATCACCTCCTGAAAGGTCGTCCACCGCGATGGGCTGATAGGCCGCCTGTGCCACGAACGGCAGGATCCGCCCGGGTCTAATCGCGGGATTGACGAATCCGTTCAGATCTGCGGACAGAATCGTGGCCCACAGGTGCTTGCAGGTCCGCGCGCGGGCGAACTGCTCACACGTGCAGAACATGGAAACATCGTCGGGCTGGTAGCGCAGCTGAGTCTGGTACTCAGCCCCGTCCTGAACCACGGCGAAGACATTTTCCGGTGTCACACGGACAAGGGCAATCCGTTCAGCCTCGACATAAGCGGCCCCACGATGTCTCAGGTCCGCCCGAAATCGGTTCTGCATCAGCTCCGCGAGAGTCATATGTTTTCGATCAGGTCACTCAATTGGAAGAGAAACACCGGCGCAGCGAAACGCGAAGCGTAGCTCATTCAGGGGCCCTTTGACCAGAACAGCACGAAGAAATCGTCGGGACTGTCACAAATCGGATGTCGCCCGCACAAATCCGCACGATTCCTGCTTCACTGACCGTTCTTCCCGAGACGGTCACATCCGGTCGTCAGTTTGAGAGCGATTCCGCCGCGGGGGACAGCAGCGGCAGGTCGTTCGGGGCTTCGGCGTCCGGCTCCGGCGGTGCCTCGCTTTTCAGGCGATGCGCCAGAACGCGATCACGATAATCCCGCAGCGGCCCCACCAGAGCCGCGTTCACAAACCTCTGACGTCTCAGGAAGTCCTGTCGCGAAACGCCGGCGGCCGACGCCCAGGCTTCCATTCTGGCCAGCCCGAGATTCGTCACGTGGACAGACTGCTCGACGTCGTTCTGCACCCGCACGGCCGAACGGGGTTCCCAGACCGTCCGTGCTTCCCACCGTTCAATCAGCTTCTGCAGCAGGGAATTCATCTGATCAAAACGCGCCGCGTCGTCTGGCAGAACCTCCGGATGATCCACCAGCTGACGAATCGCGGCGATGACCGGACGTACCGAAGCATCCGACGCCTCCGTGAAATACACCGTGTGCAGCCGCTGCCGAAACTCATCCGGAAGCGACGGACTGCCTGCCATTTCATGCAGTCGCACCAGCTCGTAATACACGAACGGGCTCAGCAACGGTTCGTACGTGTGCGTAAATTTCTCCAGCGCCGAGAACGCTGCGTAAGATTTTCCACCGGACAGGACGTTCTTCAGAGACTCGCTGAGCGTGAGAAAATAGTCCAGCTGATGCTGATCCAGCGGATGCGTGGTGCGCACAACCTGACCGCCCCGGATGATCTCCTTAGGAGCACGCGGGTTCCGCTGCAGCTGCACACGGAGCGATCTGCGATATGTCCACGGCTCGTCCGGCATCCCCGCCAGAATCTCCCGCTGCTGGGACAAGGCACTGATCCGCCGCTTCGTTTCCTGCAGCGAGTCCTCGGACGGAATCAGATCCGCCAGCCGCATCTGATGTGGCGCCAGCGAGTGTTGCAGCTCCGCCGAACGGTCCACTCCGCCGGCCACTTCAAATGGCAGGGACAACGCAAAACGTCCGCTGGCCACCGAATTCGCACGAGGGATCTCCCGGTGCGAAAAGATGCCCATCGAGTCTGCCGAATTCAGCAGCGGCAGCATTGCCACCTGACACCAGTCCCACCCGCCCGCGGAGATCTCGCGGCGGATGTAGTCGTGCTGCAGCCGCGTCCACAGATGAACTCCCATGAGACTGCGTTCAGCATTGTCCGCCAGCAGCAGAAACTCACCCGGGATCGTCTGCACCAGAGTCACATGCGCGAATGCCGTCATCGCGCTGGACATCAGCCGAACCAGTGTGTCCGAGCCGATATTCTGCTGCTGAAACCGCTGACACAGAATTCCACCGGGCAGCAGCTGCTGACCGGCCAGCTGATAGAATTCCGACGTATACTGAAAAGCACCGGCCGCAGTGAACGCGGGCTCTGACACCAGAATCACGGCGTCAAAGCGACTCTCCGGGATCTGCCGCATCGCCTGTGCCACCGATCGATGCATAATCGTCACACGCGCGTCATCTGCCGGAGATGGCTGCTGCCCGACCCAGGTATACCTGCCGACCAGCGTCGTCAGCTGCTCATCCGATCGCAGTGCCACGATTCTCTGGAGTGGAAAGGCCCGACACGCTCTGAGACACGCACCGCTGTCGTCGCCGACAAGCAGCACGCGGCTGGGCGCGGGATGCGCTGTCAGAGGCAGCAGGGCCGGCAGAATCTCGGCGATCGGCTGCGGCGCCACGTCCGAATCCTGACTCACCTGACCCAGCCGAATTCCGTTGCGACGGTATTCCACAACTGCACCGTCGCGCCTCCAGACCTGCACTTCCCCCGGTACAGTCACCTGACGATCCACCAG
>SYLK01000785.1 GCA_005809115.1 Planctomyces sp.
ACCAGCAGCCGATCGAGCATTTTCTCGGTCAGGTGGTGCGGCGCAGTCGCCTGCGCATCGAGTATCTCAACTGGGACGGTGAATCGCCGGGAAGCGGCAAAGCGGGAGCACGAATCGCCGGTCTCGTGGACCCGGACAGGCAGTTCGAAGCCTTCGACAACCTGAACGGCGGGCAGTCCACCGGCATCGCGGAACTCTTCGGTAACGAAGGACTGACCCTCGACAACGGTTCCGGAGTTCGAGGCACACTGGGAGTGGCGCTGAACGGCGCTGAACTGGAGCTGAGCTTCTTCGGCACCGAGCAGATCTCAACGGACTCGTCCACCGGGAATCTCGTCGGACCACTCGTGCCGCCGTTCTCACTGCGGGATCCGAACAATCCACAGCTCGGTGTTCCGCTCGCCCCGAATATTGACCTGCCCCTCCTGACCAACGGTGTGGCCACAAATACGGCAAATCTCAACTCTCTGATTTTTGACGACAATGTCCGTGCGGAAATGAATTCTCAGATCTGGGGCAGCGAATTCGCCCTGCTGACAGATCCTTATCTGCCGGGGCCCGGATTTCAGTGGCAGTGGCTGGGCGGCTTTCGATATGTCAATCTGGACGAAGACTATCAGTTTCGCGGCGTGTTCAACGACGGCGGACAGGCTGCCGACCGAGTCACTCGCATCAGTTCCTCCACAGTCAACAACGCCTATGGTCCTCAGGCTGGCGGTCGGGCATCTCTCGTCAATAAATGGTTCACGTTGTCCGTCACCCCCCGCGTTGCCCTCGGTCTGAATGACTACACGGCACAGGTTTCGGCCGATCCCCTCGGCACCGGAGTTGTGACACGAACGACCCAGGAAGAGATCGAGTTCAATACGATTACTCAGTTGTCTTTCGCCGGTGAGATCAACTTGACGCCCAACTTCGCGATTTACGGCGGCTACGATTTCCTGTGGATGCCTCGAGTCTCCCGACCTCACGAAAACATCCGCTACAACAGCCTTGCCGGTGTCGGCGGCGGCTTCACGCCCGATATCCGCGTCGATTCCGATCTGGCGAACTACGTTATCGAAGGTTTCAGCGTCGGGGCCACAGTCCGCTACTGAAGACGGCTCGCCGTTTGGATTCGTACCAGTCAGGAAGCTCGGCGGTTCCGCGAACCGCCGAGCTTTTCTCATACCTGCCCTGCACGACTGTTCATGATACCGAGTCTGAATTGCGCCTCGACACGGCTCCGTGGTGTGCTACAACATCAGCGGCTGACGATTCAGGAAACTTTTTGGCGAAAGCTCGGTAAAATGGCGGATTGGGTGGAAGAAGGTCAGAAGGCTCCCGCGTTCTCTCTGAAGGCTGCCGATGGCAAGTCCGTAAGGCTGTCTGAACTTCGCGGAAAAGCCGTTGTGCTGTATTTCTATCCGAAGGACGATACTCCAGGGTGCACCCGAGAAGCCTGCGCCTTCCGGGACCGAATCAGCGAGATTCAGGAACTGGGCGCCACCGTGCTGGGTGTCAGTCCGGACGACGTGAGCAGCCATCAGAAATTTTCTCAGAAATTTGAACTGAGTTTTCCCCTGCTGGCAGATGTTGACCATGCTGTGGCAGAGAAATACGGTGCCTGGCGTGAGAAGAATCTGTACGGTCGGAAGTCCATGGGTGTCCAGCGTTCAACATTTCTGATCGGGACGGACGGTGTCGTCGTGAAAGTCTGGAAAAAAGTCTCCGTTGACGGACACGACGAACAGGTGATTGATGCGCTGCGGGAACTTCACGGTTGATCTCCTCGGGAACTCTGCGGACTCAGTGCTGACCGGGGCGGCAAAGGAGATTCTCGTATGATTCCGGATTCGGTGTCCGGCCGGCCCGACGCTCCCGAGCCGCGACTCCGCGCGTTCCCCTGCTATGAGGCCCGGGGGGCTCATCGCGACGTGGGGCGACAGCACGGCGAACAGGCAGCTGAACAGATCCACGAACATCTGGATCTGATTTCCCGCTCACTGAAATTGTCGCGACACCAGATGGCCGCAGGAGCCCTCAGGTTTCAGCCACTGTTCGAACAGTATTGTCCGCATCTGCTGGACGAGATCCTGGGGCTGGCCGAGGGCGCACGAATTTCGTACGCGGATGCCCTCGCCGTCAACGTGCGGTCCGCCCTGAAACTGGTACCTGACACCTGATGCACAGCCTTCGTTGTGGCTGGCCGCGGAACATCCCGTGGCAGGATACTCGCCGGCCAGAACAGCGATGTTGTGCCCGCTGTCATGCGTCTGGGCTATGGTCTGATTGTTCGCCCGGCAGACAAACCGGCTGCCCTGATGTGGACATTCGGCGGTATGATCGGTTACCACGGCATCAACAGCCGCGGCGTGGCCCAGTTCGCGAACGACCTGGGCGGTGGACCGCAGCCTCGATTTGCTCTCCCGCACTATCCGCTGAAGCGCCTGATGCTCGAATGTGAGACCCTGGAAGAAATTGTCACTCTGTTCCGCCGCATCCCGCTGTGTTTCAGCGGCAATTATGTCGTCTGCGACGGTCGGCAGCAGATTCTCGACATTGAAGCGACGCCCGAGGGAATCGAGCTGGTCACAGATGGAGGAGTCGGGTTCATTGCCCACTCAAACCATTTTGTCTGCTCGCGGTTTGCGACTCAGGTCAATCATACAGCATCGGCATCGGATTCCTTCACCCGGCTTGAACGGATGAATCAGCTCATCCAGACACGCTTTGGAAAGCTGGACGTGGACGATTGCCAGTCATTCCTGCGAGACCGTGCCGGTGAACCGTCCGCCATCTGCCGCTCGGCACAGACGTCCGATCCGGAAGCAGACTGGACCACTGCCGGGATCACTGTCGCATCGATCGTTGCCGAGCCGGAGGTCGGCCAGCTGCACGTCGCAACCGGAAACCATCCGGAGGCACCGTTCGTGACATGGTCGCTGAACCAGATGTAACGGCGTGATGCCGGGTCCGCCTCCCGACACCAGGACCAGCAGCGCTACGCTACGCGGCACGGGGATCCCGGTTTCCCCCCGAAATCACCACCGCCACCCGCCGCCCCACAAACTTTTCTTTATGCTGCATCACAGCGGCCAGCGGGACTGCACCCGATGGTTCCGCCACCACACGCAGCTCTGCCTGAATCGTTGCTGCGGCCTCCTGAATCGCGGACTCATCCACCAGCAGAATGTCGTCCAGCAGACGCTGCATCACGGGAAACGTCAGCTGTCCCAGAGGAGTGCGGAGCCCGTCCGCGATCGTGTCATACCGCAGCGGCTGCTCGATGACGCCGCTCCGGAGACTGCGAGCCGCGTCGTCCGCCAGCGTCGGCTCGGCGGCGTAGACCAGCAACTCGGGATTCAGCGACTTCAGCGCGATCAGCATGCCCGACAGCAGCCCCCCACCTCCAACCGGAACGACGACCAGATCCAGATCAGTCACCTGTTCCAGCAGCTCAAGTCCGGTCGTGCCCTGTCCCGCGATCACCCGGACATCGTCATAAGGATGAATCAGCGTCGCTCCCGTGGCGGCAACGACCTCCCGCGCCGTGGCCTCCCGCGACTCTGCCGATGGTTCACAGAGAATCGGCGTCACGCCAAGTCGGCGGACGGCCGCCAGCTTCACCTCAGCGGAATTCCGAGGCATGACAATATGCGCGCGAATCTTCCGAATCACGGCCGCTCGCGCCAAGGCCGCGGCATGGTTCCCCGATGAATGCGTTACCACCCCGGCGGCCGCCTCCGCGGCAGTCAGCGAAAACACCGCATTGCACGCCCCCCGCGACTTGAAGGCACCAATGTGCTGCATATTCTCACATTTGAACCACAGATCAATCCCCAGTGCAGCATTCAACAGTTCGGAAAACAGGACCGGCGTATGCACGATCGATGAGTCAATCCGCGCAGCTGCCCGACGAATGTCGTCCAGAGTTACCGGAAGTCCCGCGAATCGTCCGCTGGTACCGTTCATTCGTGGCAATTCCCCGTCTCAGTTTCATGCCCGCCACATGCCCGGCCGCAAAGCACCCGGCCGCAATAACTCCCCCCGGCAGGCCACGACTGCTCATTCCAGCGGGCGACAGACATAGGCCACTCGGTCTACCAGTGGCAGCACCTTCGGGGCATAGATCGTGGTAAATCCCTCCGCTGTGCGATGGACGCCCAGCGCTGCCTGCGACTCCCACCGTTCGATCAGTACGAACGTATTCGGAATCGACGTCGATTCATAGGATTCAAAACGCAGACAACCTGGTTCGCCCTGCGAAAGTCGGGAATGAGACTGCAGCAGAGCCCGCAGCTCAGGCATCGCGCTGTCGTTTCTGGCCGTCAAAACCACCATCACATCAATGAGATCACTCATTCGTTCCGAACCCTGATAAACCACGGAAAATGTCACCCGAGTCGATCGGACTGCGTCCGTGACTGCCGGGATCTCGCTGCCCGGCTGCGTCTCGTCCCCGCCCTGTACCTCGGGGCTCCGACGAATACCTCGGGGCCCCGACTGCGCCACGGCACAGCGTCTGAACTCCGCCCAGTGTCGCCCGAGTCGGCACCAGCGTTCAAGAGTTTCAGCAGGTTTTTGCAAGGATTTCTGAGTTCACTCAGTGCACGCGCACTCCTTCGCCCATTGGCTGCCGGGCCAGCAACGACCGCTGAATGCCGTGCCACGGTCGAATGTCGATCAGGTAGGGATCATGCTGGTCGTTGAAGCCACCCCAGTCCCGCTGATACTCCGTGAGCCGCTGGAGTTTCTGCGCGACGGCAAGTTCACCCGGATGACGGGTCGTCGGAGCACGCCCCCACAGGATCTCGGATCCGCCCAAAGTCCGCAACTGGTACTCCAGCTGATCCTGGCCACCCGACAGCGCCAGACGTCGCGGCACCAGGATCGCCTGCAGCTCCAGTTTTTTCCACCAGGAGTCCCGGGCTCCGTCTTCCGTTTCCCGAATCAGCACATTCGCCAGCTCGGCCGCACCCGCCACCACCGGATCTCCCCAGGCCT
>SYLK01000786.1 GCA_005809115.1 Planctomyces sp.
GGACAGCTGCTGTCCGAGGACTGTCAGACCACGCTGCTGCTGGTCACGTTCGACCTGGACCTGATCCGCAGTGACGAACAATGCACGACTGTGCTGCGAGAAACTGCGGCGGCAGCGGCGGCAGAATTTCCGGGCGTCGCGATCACCTTTCAGGTGACGGGGCGTATGCCGGCCATCATCACCGCGATCCGCGCGCATGAGCAGAATCAGGTTCGGTACCAGGTGATTGGTTACGGCATGATTCTGGCGATGGCTGTCGTTCTTTTTCGAGGCTTTCGGGCTGTCCTGATTGTGGCACTTGGCCCGGCTGCGGGAGTGTTCTGGACGCTGGGACTGCTGGAGTTCTTCCGGCTTCCCGACAATCCGTTCAACGACGTCATCCTGCCGGTCCTGATCAGCCTGGTCGGCTTCACCGACGGCGTGCATCTGATGGTTCAGATTCGGCGCAATCGTGCAGCCGGCATGGCAGAGAGTGCTGCTGCGCGGACTGCGCTGCAGGACGTCGGCTGGGCGTGCATGCTGACTTCACTGACAACGGCCATCGGGATGGGATCGCTGGTGCTGGCCCATCATCGCTGGGTGCGGGAATTTGGCTGGTGCAGCGTCATTGGTGTCGGGCTGACGTTTGTGTCAGTGATCTGCATCATACCGCTGATCTCTTCAACTCGGTTGGGCCGCAATCTGCACCACGGGCACGACAAGAGTCTGATTGACCGGAATCTGACCCGCGTCGGGAGTGTGGTGGAATTTGTCCTGTGGCGTGCCCGCACCATCAGTGTCGTCGGCATTGTGCTGACGCTGATTCTGACGGGGGTTTCGCTGACACTGCGACCCGATGAAAAGCGTTCCAGTGCGTTGCCGGAGCACAGCGAGGCACGTCAGGCGCTGCAGCAGATGGACACCGCTCTGGGCGGTCTGGAGTTTGCCCGGATTGATGTTCACTGGAGCCGCCACGTGAGTCAGGACGCGGTGGAGATTCTGGAAGTCGTGACGAAAGTCGATGAACTGCTGGCTGGCGAGCCCGGGGCGGGCTACCCGCTGTCCATTCGCCAACTGCTGGAGGCTCTGCCGGGCGAAGGCCCGCTGACGGACCGGATGTCATTGATTGACCTGTTGCCGCCTCCGCTGAAGCGCGCCTTTTTCGAGCCGGAGCGACGCCTCGCGACGGTGAATTTCCGGCTGCAGGATCTGGGAATCGCCACGTTCGACCCGATGTTCCAGCGAATTCAGAGTGGGCTCAGCCGAATCAGTCGAGACCACCCGGAGTTCCGGCTCGTTCTGGAAGGCGAGGCCGTCTGGCGCTGGCGGCACCTGTACCAGATCGTGGTCGATCTGGCAGCCAGCCTCGGAAGCGCTGCGCTGATCATTTTCGTGGTTCTGGGATTCTGCTATCGGTCTCTGCGAATCGGACTGATTGCCGTGATTCCGAATGTGTTTCCCCTGGCTGTGACAGGGACCTGGCTGGTCCTGTCCGGTCATTCCCTGGAAATCGTCAGTGTCTGTGCCCTGACCGTCTGTCTGGGAATTGCAGTGGATGACACAATTCATTTTCTCACCCGATATCAGGAATCCTGCGAGACGGCAGTTTCTGTCGAGGATGCCGTGCGACAGGCCTTCGGAAACGTGGGCGTGGCGATGGTGATGACCACGGTTGTCCTCGTGACAGGTTTTGCCACGGTTGCCTCCAGTGATTCACGGGATCACCACATTTTCGCCACGATGGGGACACTGACAATCTCCTCAGCCCTGCTGGGTGACCTGATTCTGCTGCCGGCGCTGCTGGCCTGGTTCGCTCCGAAAATCAGGCAGACCTGACATTCCGGCTGCTGCCAGCGTCGTCTGGCACCGCGCTGGCGGGCCGGGAATCAGGCGGTCTCCGAACCATCAAATTCTGCCGGGATCGCTTCATCGGGCGGATTTCTGCAAGTTGCGCGGGAAAACACGGAGGATTCTCGTCAGAATGCGTTTCCGGTGGAAACCGACCTGCTGTCATCCGTCATCCGCAGGCACGTTGCCATCCTGTTTCGCACGGCAGCTCCACTTCGTCCCGGCTGTGGGCGCTGGTTTCTGCCGATCCTCCGCAAGTTTCGTCAACTGTACCTGCCTGAGAAGCTCCATGGCCGATGATCGGATTGAGATGAAAGACCAGATCGTCGCGCTTGAGCGGCTGCGGTCAGGTTCGATGCAGTGCCGCAACGAAATTGCGGAAGTGCAGCGCCTGATGGCCGAAATCAGGGAATCCGGCGAGGAATCGTGCAGGAAGCTGCGTTCCGATCTGCAGACGCGGCTGCGAATGGACGAGGAACGGACGGCGCGAGAATACCACAACTACCTGCAGCAGACTGATACCGCCGTCGCACAGCACGAGCAGACGCTGGCAGCCTGGAAGGAGCGGGTCCTGGCAGATCTCCGCGGCGCGTTGGACGACTCGTGCCGAAGGCTGCAGAAGGCACTGGACGACGAAGTCTGGGTGCTGCAGTCGGTGAACGATGAGACCGGTGACGATTCACCGACCAGGAAATACGAGCGGACTGCTGAAGCAGGGCAGACTCACTTCCGCGAAGCGACCGGGACACTCGAGAAACTGGACCAGCGGATTGCGTTCACGGCCGGCGTGCTGAAAACCAGTCACGCAGCCACTGAGACGGATCTGCCCCAGAGCAACAACGGGGAACAGACGCTGGAAGAGAGCCAGGAGTGCGTGACGGCTCAGACGAATGAGGCCTTCCGACTCGCAGACGAAATCGACCGACTGCTGCTGCCGCAGTTCTTCAGCGGTCTGAAAGCCCCGGTCATCGCGGTGGGGCTGCTGATTCTGCTGACTTTCGGCATCACTTCTGTGAAGACGGACATCCGGCAGTTCCTGAATCCGGAACTTGGCAGTCCGGACTGGATGTGGCTCGGCATCAGCGGTCTGATCGCCGGCGGTGTGACGGCCATGGTCATGACCGTGCTGCTGATCACGGTACGGCAGGCACTGCGTTCGCGGTTCAGCCGGATGCTGCAATGTTCCGCAAACGCGCAGGCGGCATCGGCCAGCTGGCAGTCCTGGTTTCGCCAGCAGCTCAGAGAGCAGAAGGCGGCGGCTGATCACTGGATGTCTCAGGTCGTTCAGCGGCGCGATCAGCGGATTGCCGCCATTCGGGCTGATCATGCCGCAAAGCTGCTGCAGACGCAGGAAACCAGCCGCAAGAACGAGGCACAGATTCTGTGGCAGGCTGAACAGCAAATGCTGGCCATCAGCGAACGCGGCAGTCAGTCCCGGGCAGCTGCCGAGAAATGGCGTCAGGAAACCCTCCGGCGGATGCGATCCAGCCTGACCCAGGAATCGCAGAACAGTATTGAACGGCAGACGAATCAGGCGGCGGCGCAGCTGAGAGTCCTGATTCAGAGACGGACGCAACTGCTCGCAATGTGGCATCAGCACCTCGACGATGTCGGTGAACTCGCCGCCGCCAGCGGAACTGCCGCCGTCGGACTGACAGCCTGGCCGATGCCGCAGACGTGGCAGCGTCCCGCCAGTGCACCACGGTTCCTTCCGGTCGGCGACCTCACGGTGGCCCTGCCGTGTCCGCCCGCCGGCGACGCGCGGCTGCCCACCGAGCCTGCTGCGGGGGATGAAGACTTCGCTGCCGCGGATATCGACTTTGCCGCAGCGCCCGATTCGCAGCCGGCAGAACTGCATCTCATGCTGCCGGCATTGCTGAGATTTCCTGAGGCGACGTCGATTGTCGTGGAACACGATGCCACCGGACGCGACGCAGCTCTGGATTTCCTGCGGGCTCTGCTGCTCAGAATCTTGACGACCGTTCCGCCCGGCCGGGTTCAGTTCACACTGATTGATCCCATCGGCCTGGGCCAGAGTTTCTCCGCTCTGATGCACCTGGCTGATTTTGACGAGCAGCTGATCGGGCACAGGATCTGGACTGACGCGGCACAGATCCGCGAGCGGCTGCAGAAAATTACAGAACACATGGAGACCGTGTTCCAGACATGTCTGCGAAGTGAATTCGACACGATTGAAGACTACAACGTGACGGCCGGTGAAGTGGCCGAACCGTGGCATTTCGTGGTCATCGCCGGATTCCCGGCCGCGTTTTCGGAGGAATCTGCGCGACACCTGACCAGCATCCTCACCAGCGGGCCACGCTGCGGCGTCCGTGCGATTGTGGCCTGGACTCCCGATCAGGAACATCCTCGCTCCTTTCGCCCGGCTGACCTGACCAGCAACTGCGTGCGCTTCCGCGTCGTCAACGGTGAGGCTCAGCCACTCAATACCGCCTCACACGGCGTCAGCTTTCAGACGCTGCAGGCACCGGCGGCATCGAGTTACGTGAATCTGGTCCGGGCGGTTGGCGAACGGTCGAAGAACGCACGTCGGGTGGAGGTTTCCTTTGGCAGAATTTCGCCGCATCCCGATGAAATCTGGACGCACTCCGCGGCGGAGACCATTGACCTGCCGATCGGCCGCGCCGGAGCGACGCGACTGCAGCATTTCCGGCTCGGGACCGGTA
>SYLK01000787.1 GCA_005809115.1 Planctomyces sp.
CGACTTCGGAGTGTTATCGGCCTGAGACCGATCTTCAGTCTGTTCCTGCTGCTGCTGGTCGTCCTGCTGCCGTTCTCCGTCGGATTTGTCCTGATCCGGTGGCATCGAACTGGCAATCTCCTTCAGCAGTTGCAGGGCCTGCCTCTGTTCATTGCCGGCCGCAGCGACATCGCGTGTTTCCAGAAAACCGACGGCTGCTCGCGAATGCTGAACAACCTGCGGACCGAGTTCGACCGCTCTTTCAAGTCCCCGAATCAGCGCCCGGTGCTGCTGATCCGGACCAGCATCCGCATCCTGCGGACCAGCCGGAACTGTGGCGGCCGTGTTCTCCGTGCTGGCGTCAGTCGCCTCAGGATTCGCAGGTTCGCCGAGCGGTGGTGGTGACACGGGGGCCGTGGCAGAGGCGAGTTCCGCTTCAGCTTTCAGTGTCATCATCTGACTCCAGTCACTGATCCGTGCCTGCTGCCATGCGTCCAGGGCTGGGTCGGTGACTGAGCTGACAGGGCCTGCCGGGCCTGGATCAGGCAAAGCGGTCTGCCGATCGGCATCCGGACTGGTTGACAGCGGGGCGGGAATTGCGGCTGGCGAGTCCGTTGCGGCTGCGGCCTGGGACGCTTCCTCGACTTCGGCAATAACTCCTGTCAATGATTCCTGCATCGCCAGCGAACGCTGCAGCAGGCCGGAAAATGGTGCTGCAGCCATGAAGACATCGTTCAGTTTCTTCAGGACCTCCCGCTGTTCCGTCACGGCGGCGTCAAGTTCACCATCACGCAGTTTTTCGGCCGATTCCAGCATGCCTGCTCCCGCTTCGTCCGTCAGACGGACCAGAAGCTGTTCCAGAGCCTGCAGCTGCTCATCGGGAGCACCGGCGGAGCCGTGCGGTGCGGGTGGCAGGGGACCAGCCGTGGTCGATGCGGACGTCTGACTTCCTGCAGTTCCCGCTGCAGCACTGGTGGAGTCGCCGGCTTTCGCGAATTCCTCGCGGAGCTTTTCCTGCAGCGGGGCAATCTCCTCCTGCAGCTGCCGCTGTGCGTCCGAGATCTCGCGCACCGCCAGACGCTTCTGTGGCGAATCCTGTTCTGGCGCGATGTGCTGTGTGCGAGTCCACAGTGCCTGCTGCTGCTGTTCGATCAGCAGCAGGAAGTCCAGCAACCCGGTCTGTTGCCGCGTCCGTTCCCGGTCGTGTCTGGCCCACTCGGCCTGAAGATGCTTGATGAACAGTCGCAGCAGTTCCAGATTGTGGCGTGCATCGGTGTGATCGGGGTTGAGCCGCAGGCAGTCACGGTACGCGGCGACGGCGTCCAGCAGTAAAGCGACACCCTGCGGACGCTGTTCCGGGCTGGCAGCCGCGGGGTTGACTCCCAGCAGTTCGCCAGCCTGTCGGATGGCCAGTCCGCCCAGATTATAGTGTGCTTCGGCGGCCAGCCGCGTGTCACCACCAGCGGCGACAGTCATGAACGTACCCCGCGCCGCTTCGACTTCACCAGCGGCTGCCTCCGCACACCCCCGGTCGAACTGGATGACGGGGTTGTCCGGAGCCGCCTTGTCCGCCTCGGAGAACAGACGCTTGGCTTCCGCGAATTGACCGGAGTGAAACTGCCGGATTCCCTCGCGTACCTGACTGACGACATTGGCCGGAGGTGCTGCCATCGATTCCGGGACCAGACCGCCGGTCAGTAACAGCGCGAGCGGCACCAGCACTCGCAGGCTTGCTGCGGGGGCACTTCGCGGCAGCAGCAGATCGAGCATCAGCAGCAGCACTCCCAGACAGCCAAACAGCTGAAACTGTTCGCGATACCGCTTCCGTTTCTCCGACCGGATTTCGCCCTGCGTCAACCCGGCAATGTGCTGATCGTAGACCTGACCAAGATCGTAGGTGCGCGTGCGGGCCGGGATATAAGCCCCGGACGTCGCCACCGCAATCTCACTCAGAGTTTTCTCATCCATCTTTGACCAGATCTCCTGTCCCCCGTGCTGGACAAAGCTCAGGCTGCCGTCTTCTCGGCGCTGCGGAATCCTCGCACCTTCAGAGACGTCACCGATGCCCACCGTCAGAATTCTGACGCGGCGTTCCGCTGCCTGGCGCGCGGCCTCGGCCGGAAACGAGTCATGATCCTCCCCGTCCGTAATCAGCACAATCACCTGATCCCGATCCTGCTGCACAGGCATCTGTTCCATCGCCTTCCGCAGAGCATCACCAATCAGAGTTCCGCCACGCGGCGCACTGTTCGGACTCAGATCGGCCAGTACGGTGCGAAAATAATTGTGATCCGCCGTCAATGGGACCTGGACCACTGGTGCTCCGGCGAAAGCGATCAGTCCAACCCGGTCGCCTGCCAGTCGCTCGAGCAGGTCCACGATGTCGGCCTTCGCCCGTTCCAGTCGGTTCGGGGCCACATCCTCAGCCAGCATCGAGCGGGAAACATCCAGCAGCACAAACAGATCCACTCCCCGCGACGTCACGTCATCGATGAATACGCCGAACCGCGGTCGCGCCAGGGCAACCGCCAGACAACTCACCGCGAGCATCAGCACGACCGCGCGCCACACCATTCTGTGGCCGTCAGGTGCCGGCATCAGGCTGTGCTGCATCTGTGGGTCGAGAAATTTCGCCGCACTGCGGCGACGCTGCAGGAAGGCATACCACAGCAGTCCACCGACCACCGGAGCCAGCCAGAGCGCCAGGAGCAGCCAGGGGGTCTCCCAGACGATCATTACCGGTACATGCATAGTTGCCACGTCTCCGTCAGGGCAGTGTCCGAAAGCGGGTTGCGGACAGCACGAGTTCCAGCACCACGCATCCCAGCCCGGGCAGCAGCAGTGCCTGAAATAACTCCCGATATTCCGAATACAACAGGCCGTCGGTCACGGTTTTCTCCATCCGGTCGATCTCCTCATACACCCGTCTCAGCCCCTCCGTATCCCGCGCACTGTAGTACTGGCCGCCTGTTTTTCCCGCCAGCGCCTTGAGCGTGGTTTCATCGAGACTTACCGGCTGAGGCTGGAGCACTTCACGGCCGAACACGTCCACCATCGGAAATGGAGCCATCCCGGTCGAACCAGCCCCAATGGTATAGATCCGGATGCCCCAGGCCGCGGCTGCCTCCGCCGCCTCCTCCGGCGTGACTTCGCCCGCAGTGTTCTCACCATCCGACAGCAGCACAATCACCCGGCTCTTCGCTTCCGAATTCCGCAGGCGATCGACGGCGACAGCGATCGCGTCTCCGATGGCCGTCGCCTGCTCCTCCTGCAGAATCCGCTCGTTGATCACGCGCCCCTGCCGATCCATCACTGGTTCCGGAATCTGCACCGTATCCAGAACCTGAAGCAGAGTACCATGGTCCAGAGTCAGGGGACATTTGGCGTCGGCGAATCCACCAAATGCCACCAGCCCGATCTGATCATCCGGACGACCCGCGAAGCCACTGCCACCTGTCACGAAATCACGAAACACCTGCTTCACAGCTTCCAGCCGATTCACCTGCCGACCGTCCAGTGAGAAATCCATCGCTTTCATCGACCCTGACCGGTCAATACACATCTCAATCGCTATGCCTTCCGCGCGGATCCGAAATTCCGCCAGCCCGCGCTGCGGTCTGGCCAGTCCCACCACAATCAGCGCCATGCCCGCGATTCGCAGCCAGGGCAGAAATCGCCGGCAACGCTGTGCCAGCGTGATCGGGAGGCCACGAACCAGTTCGACGCTGGAAAACACCACGGCCGGTCTCCGATCGCGACGAATCGACCGCAGTCCGGCGACAAACACCGGGATCAGCAGCAGCAGCCACAGCGGATCCTGAAAGCGAAGTTCGTTCACTCAGTCACCTCCGGCCTCTCGCTCTCCGGCGAACTGATGAAACGCGACGCGTGCTGAATGCTGTTCTCCACCAGCGCGTCGGAAGGTGCCAGACTCGCAAACTTCACGAGATCTGCGGACTCCAGAAAATCCCTCAGTCGCTGCTGTTCCACGGAATTGTAGCGATTCTCGCAGGCAATCTCGCGCAGGAATTCTTCCGTCGTCTGTTCCGGCGCACGAACTCCCGTTGACCGCTCAATATAACGCCTGACAACGCCAGTCAGTTCGACGTAGAACAATTTGACATCCGTCCGAGCCAGCCCGGCGGCAATAATCCGGTCCAGCTCGTCTCGCGCCAACTCCTGCGGAGTCGGTCGCTGCTCCGGTGTCGAGCCCCTCCGACAGTAACGCAGACCGGCAACACACAGCAGCATCGCTGCCACGCAACCGGCTGCCCACCAGACGATGAATGAACGCTCGCCCGGCAGTTCCCGTGGTTCCGCAGCAGGCCTCAGCCGGTCCAGTGAAGGCGCGTCAGCCTCGTGCATCGTACTCACTTCAACGCTCAGCGCTTCCGACTGCAGCTGATGCTCCTGCCCGTCGCCGCCGGGACGATCGTCCCGGAATTTCACCGTGATCGGGTCGATCGCAAGTGTGCCGGCCGATGTTGGCTCCAGCGTATACACCTGCCTTATTGTTCGGATGTTGTCTGCAGCCACCGGCTGAGGCTCATGAAAGTCGCGAACCAGAAAGTCTCCCAGAGCTGAACCGAATGGCGGCTTCTCCACCGTGACACCCTTGTCTGCCTGGATGGTCACCGTCAAGCGAGGTTCATCGGACAGGCGGGGCTTCGCAGGCGCCAGTTCCACGGCCAGACGCACCGGGCCACGCTCCACCTGAGTCCGCAGTACATCCTCCCCAGTCACGGGCTCGGCCGCCCGATGTTCGTCCGAAGACGAACCGCAGCCCGACAGCGCGAACGCCAGCAGAAAAATCACCCGCCAGACGCCGCTCGACACCTGGCGAATTCCCCACGACTCCGTTCTCCCGGAAGACCACCGCCCCGTTCGCGGTTGCCCGGCACACGCCCGCGGGCGCCTTGCAGGCGACCGCGGCCTATGCGACTCGGCCAGCCATGGCAGCCCCGCCGCGGCCGACCGCGTGACTGGAATTTCGGATCGGTGCAGTCCGAGTTCACTCATGAGTCATTCAGCGAAATCGTTTTTCACGTGTCTCGAAGAAGCGTCGCAGTCCGACCGCGTAGGCTTCGTGCGTACTGATTTGCAGCCGATCGATGCCGGCGCGCTGGAGCAGTGCCTTCAGCTCGTCTTCGCGTCTGCGCCAACGCTGCTGCAGGGCAGCTCTCACGCGGGGATGGCGAGTATCCAGTTCGATCAGTTCCCCGGTTTCGGCATCCTGCAGGCGAATGAAGCCGACATCCGGAAACTGTTGTTCACGCGGATCGGAAACAGAAACTGCAATGACATCATGCCGGCCGCGGGATACGCTCAGCGCCCGCAGCGACGGCAACGTCAGAAAATCGCTGATCAGAAACACCACGCAACGCCGCCGCTGAACTCGATTCAGAAACTGCAGGGCCAGATCGGGCCGCGTTTCCTGTCGCACCGGAGTCGTCGTAATCATCTCCCGAATCAGACGCAGCAGGCTGGAACGGCCCTTGCGCGGCGGAAAGTAGCTGACGACATCATTCGCGAACAGCAGCAGTCCAGCCTTGTCGTTGTTCCTGAAGGCGGAAAACATCAGCACCGCGGCGATCTCTGCCATCCTTTCAAGCTTCGACTGCACTCCCGAGCCGAAAACACCGGACGCGGACACATCCAGCACGAACATCACCGTCATTTCGCGTTCTTCACTGTAGCGTTTGACGAATGGTGTGCCCGTCCGCGCCGTCACGTTCCAGTCAATCGTGCGAATCTCGTCTCCCGGCTGATATTCACGAACCTCATCAAATTCCATTCCCCGACCGCGAAACACGCTGCGATACTGCCCTGCCAGCAGGTCGTTGACAGACCGCCGGGCAACGATCTGAATGCGCCGGACACGGCGCAGGATTTCCGCTATGGACTGCTCAGGCATGATGTCCACCTCACGGAACCGGGACAGTCGCGAGTATCTCGCGAATGACGTCGTCACTGGTTTTCTGTTCCGCCTCGGCTTCGTATGTCAGGATCACACGATGCCGCAGGACGTCCAGCGCCACATCTTTGACATCCTGCGGCGTGACGTACGCGCGACCCTGCAGAAACGCGCTGGCTCGGGCTCCCGTACCGAGAAAAATCGTTGCGCGGGGTGACGCACCAAACTCAATCAGCGGTGTGAGTGACTGCAGCCGGTATTCGCCGGGATTCCGAGTCGCACGAATCAGCGAAACGATGTAATCCCGGATCTGCTCGTCCACGTAAATCATCTCCACCAGCTGCTGCATCCCGAAAATATCTTCCGCCTGCAGCACCGGCTGAATCGGCCGCGGTGTCCCCGAAAGTGCCATGTCCAGCACCCGCCGCTCTTACGACGGCCGCGGATACGTCAGTGTCACCTTGAGCATGAAACGGTCCACCTGCGCCTCAGGCAGCGGATAGGTTC
>SYLK01000788.1 GCA_005809115.1 Planctomyces sp.
CCACAAACAGATCGGGGCCTGTGACCAGTTCGATTCCCATCTGCTGCGCCAGAAAGGAGTGTTCGAAATAAGCGGAGTTATAGATACCGGGAGTAAGCACCACGGCCGTCGGACCGGCAACCTGCGGCGGGGCTGTCTTCAGCAGTGTCCCCAGCAGTCGTTCCGGATAATCTTCGATCGGTGCGATGGTCGATCCGTAAAAGACCTCCGGCAGCACCCGCTTCATCAGCTCGCGGTTTTCGAGGACGTAGGATACGCCGGAAGGACACCGCAGATTGTCTTCCAGCACATAGATCGTGCCATCGCTGTGACGCACAAGGTCGGTGCCTGTGACGTGGGTCCAGACTCCCCCCGGCGGACGAATTCCCTGACATTCAGGACGAAACGTCCTGGCGGTCCGGATCAGCGCTTCCGGAACAATCCCTTCCTTCAGGATACGACCCTCGGAATACACGTCGTCCAGAAACAGATTGAGCGCCAGAATCCGCTGCTTCAGACCAGACTCGATCAGTTGCCATTCAAACCACGGAACCGGCCGCGGTACAATATCAAACGGCCAGACCTTTTCCGTTCCGTCATTGTGCCCGTAGACGGCGAAGGTGATCCCCATCTCGAGCAGTTCTGCTTCTGCTGCGCGCTGCCGCTCGGCCAGTACGTCCGAAGGCATCGAAGCAAGGCAGTCGGAAAGCGCCTGGTGGCGCGGGGTTCCGTCGAGGTCCAGCAATTCGTCGAAAGTTGTCGTGATACTCTGCACGGCCGTTCCCGCAAGGTCGCCCCGGAGGGGCTGACCACCGTCGGAATGCCCTCACTTCGGCGGGAATGCCATCCGGCCGACATTCACCGCCCCTCGGCCGACCGGTATACTCGATTCCGCGGCAGGTGAAAAGTGCGGTTCTTCCGGATTCCAGCGGGAAGCAGAAACGGTGATCGACGCGCCCCCGCGTTCCTCCGGCTGGTGCCTGTCCCTCCAGGGGTGCTCACCGTGATGCTGCTGCGGCTCGATGCAGCCCCGGCGCCAGTCCACTGCCGGCCGATGATTTCATGCAGCAATCTTGCGGTCAAAACGAAACATTCAGGTCCAGCCGCTGTCACACACCAGCGTGAGTCCGATCAGGGGGCGCTGCGCTTCCATGACCAGAAAATTTGTTCAACTGATTTTTTGTCCGGTCCTGCCGCGTCAGCTGACCGCAGGCGAGAGGCAGTCAGAATGGTCGTTGACGGATTCGAAGAAATCTCGCAGCTGATTCTGTTCCGGTTCGACCAGTCCATCCACGTGGAGCCCGATCTGAAACCAGCATCCGGGACGCGCGGTCACATGGCGGACCTGGGTCCGGAAAAATTTCCAGGCGGCGTCCTTGTCCGAGACGGCAACCACAAACGCCGGTGCATTCATTCGCCGCGCCACCAGACAACCTATGCCTTCACGCCGCAGATCACACGTGACGGCAGCCATCGGCCGCGACATGTCAATGGCGTCGTCGGAAGCGCCGGACGCGATCGGAATCAGCCAGACGCCGACAGCCACCTGCCGGGGGCAATCCCTGCGGCGAGTTGCCGTGTACCCCTGCTGGTACGGGAGCATTTCCATATCGAGCTGCGTCAGGATTCGCGCCAGAGCCAGACTCGCCTTCTTGCCGCTGCTGCGACCGGTAAACATGCCGCTGACGCACTGCAGGCCGGGAATTCGGGCAATCATGGTCGTTCTCCGCTGCAGCGGTCGCTCACGTCACGTCGCGCCGGCTGGCTTGAGGCTTCAGGTCGGGACTCCGCAGCAAGTATGGAACAGAACTGCCACTTCCGCGGTCAAGCCGGTCGGAATTCCCTGACGCCGCTGACCTCCGGCGCGCACGAACTGTCGATTGCAACGCTCGTTCGGGATTCCTCCCCGGTGTTTCCACGCATGTCCCGGCTTCTGCCTTCTGCCCGCTGTGGCGTGAACGCGAACCGCCGGGAAGGGATTTTCCGTTCAGCCAGCGGCCGCGGACATCACCTCTACTCCCACTCGATCGTGGCCGGGGGTTTCGAGCTGATGTCGTAGACAACCCGATTGATTCCCCGCACGGAATTGATAATCCGGCTCGAAACTCTCTGCAGAACGTCTGGTGCGAACGGAAACCAGTCCGCGGTCATGAAGTCCTCGGTTCGGATCGCACGCACCGCGGCCACATTTTCATATGTTCGGCTGTCCCCCATGACGCCGACGGATCTCACCGGGAGCAGGACGACGAACGCCTGCTGGATCTCGCGATACAGCCCCGCCGCCAGCAATTCTTCGATCAGGATGGCGTCTGCCTCGCGAATGACCTGAATCCGCTCCCGGGTGACTTCGCCAATGCAGCGAACTGCAAGTCCAGGGCCGGGAAACGGATGTCGCCAGACCATGGCTTCGGGGAGTCCGAGTTCAATCCCCATGCGGCGACCTTCATCCTTGAACAGATCCCGCAGCGGTTCGATCAGCTCAAATCCCAGCTCAGCCGGCAGACCACCCACGTTATGGTGTGTCTTGATCGTGGCTGCCGGGCCATCGGGATTCGCCCCGGATTCGATCACATCCGGATACAGCGTTCCCTGGGCCAGAAAGCGCGCATTGGGAATCGACCGGGCTTCCTCACGGAACACATCAATAAACAGCCGACCGATGATGCGGCGTTTTTCCTGAGGGTCAGTCACGCCGGCGAGTTCGCGGAGAAACAGTTCACTGGCATCCACCACATGCAGATCCGTGTGGAAGTGGTCGCGAAACTGGTGCTCCACATGCCGCCGTTCGTCCTTTCGCAGCATGCCATGGTCGACAAAAATGCAGGACAACTGGTCGCCGACCGCTCCGCTGATCATGGCGGCAACAACCGAGGAATCGACACCGCCGGACAAACCACAGATGACACGATCCGCACCGACTCGTTCGCGGATCAGCTGCCGCTGCTGCTCGATCAGCGATGCAATCTGCCACGTGCCGCGGCAGCCACAGATCGTCCTCACGAAATTCCGCAGCAGCAGCGCACCAAACTCAGTGTGGGTGACCTCCGGATGAAACTGCAGACCGTAGAGGGGCCGCGTGCGATGCCGCACGGCGGCATTGGGGCAAGTGTCGGTCTGTGCTATGGTTGCGAAATCCGCTGGCAGAACATCCACCTGATCGCCATGGCTCATCCAGGCGACGAATGAATCCGGCAACCCGTCAAACAGCCGACAGTCTGTGGCGTGCCGACACGGCGACCGGCCGAACTCACGAGACTCAGCCGCCAGAATTCTGCCCCCCAGGGTCTGGCAGGTCAGCTGCATCCCGTAGCAGATTCCCAGCACGGGAATGCCCAGCTCCAGAATCCGCGGGTCGATGCGGGGTGCTCCTGGCTCGTACACACTCGCCGGTCCGCCCGAAAGAATCAGGCCCCGGGGCCTGAGTTCCTGAATCCGGGCCACAGACAGGTCATGCCGCACCAGCTGACAGAAGACATTCTGGTCCCGCACGCGGCGCGCGATCAGCTGGGCCGTCTGCGAACCGAAATCCATGACCAGGATCAGATCTTCGCGAGCTGCGGCCGACACTTCTGACGCAGCAGATGAATCACTCGGTCTCGTGCATGTCTCAGTACCGCTCATTATATTCTGCATTCTGTGATGCTTTGGCACGCCATGCGTCGGGAAGCCTGTGTGCACCAGCCGATTTATCCTCGGAACAGGTGGAGCTGGTCGGGCCTCCGACGTTAACGCCCGCGGGGGGGAAAAACGGCTGATTGTATCGCGCCTGTCCCGGCTTCTCAACGTTGGCGCCGGGGTTCCCTCTGCTGGACCTGCTGCAATTGCCTTGATCACTCCTCACCCGACCGGCAGGAATCCCGCGTCGGATTACCGGGGTGTGAGCAAAACGGGGATCGATATCCGGCTACACCAAGGGTGGCAACTTCGCCCTGTCCCCTGAGGCGGCGGAACCTGGCCAGGGAGATCCACATGACCCGACTGAAGTCCTGCACAGTTTTGTTGACCATCGCGGTGGTTCACGTCTGCCTGATCCAATGGGTGTGGACGGCCTTTGACATTCACGGCGCTGTCTTTGCGGGGCTGCTGAACTGGCTGATGATGTCCTGGATCGCCCTGACGGGCCAGTTCGTATCGCTGGGCGGCCCGGCGTGGTATTTCCAGATTCGCCGCTTCGAGCAGTCCGGTTGGCTTTATCAGCGCCTCGGAATCCGCTGGTTTCAGATGCTGGTGGGGCGAGGGCCGTGGACGGTCCTGAACCCGTCACTGCGCTTCAGCGGCGAAGTCTCTCGTCTGCCCGACCTGGAACAGGCCATGCAGAAGGCGGAGGCGGGGCATGGCCTGGCATTCGTGGCAGTTGTGCTGCTGAACCTCATCGCAGCTCTGCGGGGCTGGTGGGACACGGCTGCCTGGCTGACGTTGTGGAATATCCCCCTGAATCTCTGTCCGGTGCTGCTGCAGCGCTGGAATCGAGCAAGAATCCAGCGAATTCGTCGGCTCTTCTGACCCTGCGGCTGCGGCATCGCCCCGGTTGTCGGAACGAACCAGGCTGGACTGGGCTGGTTCTCACGGGTAAACTAAAGATCGCGTCCGCAATGACGCCTGAGCGGGGGGTTCGTACGCCTTTCTGTCCAGTCAAAACCACGATCTCAGGGAAACTCATCATGCTGAAGCGAAGCGTCTGTCTTGCCATGCTGACTGCAGGGCTGGTGATCCTGAACCGGGAGTCAGCGACACTGGCGGCCGGAGTGTCCGGGCAATATCTGGAAACTCGCACCTGCCAGATTTATACCGGGCCATGTTTCGCAAATTCTGAAACCGGTCTGACCGGTGAGGATGCGGTGATGGCCTGGAGCATTCTGGATGGCACGCACGACGGCATTGACCTGAGCGGACTCAAGGTTGTCATGGCCGTGCACGGCGACACGACACTGGGGCATGGTGGCCTGAACGATGGTCAGAACATGAAATCCGTGATCTATGTCGACCGGACAGCGAGTCCGGATCAGCAGCGTGCGCTGGTACAGTTCGCGAAGAGCAGGACGGGGCCGGCCTGTGAATCCGTCGTCCGCATTTCGGAAGCGACGATCGAAATGACACTGGACGAGATTGGCCTGAAGGGTGAGCTGACCGTTGGAGATGACGTGAGGCTCGTAACTCGGAAAGCGGGCCGCGGGGATTGTATCTGTTCGAACGAGACGGCTTTCTATCCTCCGCTGACACAGGTGGAGTACTTCGCGCCGGGAGTAACGGTTGTCGGGGAATTCCGAGGCCGCGGTCTCGGTGTGCGCTGGTCGACTCCAGGTGAACGCAGCGCCTACATGGCCACATTTTCCTACTGATTCGAGACAGGTCCGGTCGATGAACAAGTTCTGGCGAATCGCAGGCGTCCTGAGCATCGTCCTGTTGTTGCTGAGTCCTGCCGCGGATGCGGCGGACTATCAGGTGGAGGTGCTGAACGAGGCGCCTCCGGCTGATGAGCTGTCGGATGAGGTTTCAGCACTTCTGGCAAAGACGGGTGTTCGTGTGCTGCGTGGTGCCGGAACGAAATACTGTGACATCTGGCTCTGCCGCGAGTGGCCGGTGGTCCCCGACTTTCAGCCGTCGCCAACGGTGCTCTATCCATTTTCCCCGGGACAGCTGCTGGGTGTTGTTCGGTTCGCGAGGAAAGGCAGTGACTTCCGGGATCAGGATATCTCGCGGGGCGTGTACACTCTGCGCTATGGCCTGCAGCCGGTCGATGGCGCTCACGTCGGAACGTCCCCCACGCGCGATTTTCTCCTGTTGTTCAAGGCTGACAGCGATCAGTCGGCGGCCGCCCCGTCCGTCAGGGATCTGAACAGGCTGAGTGCGGCTGCAGCCGAATCCAGTCACCCGCTGATGCTGGCCATGCAGCGCGTCGGGGAGGCCTCCGGTTACCCTGGAATCCGGCATCAGACTGAAGCGGACTGGTGGATTCTTCAAGTAGAGGGCGCTGCGAAGACCGATGCCGTCACCCCGCTTCCGCTGGAATTTGTCGTGTTCGGGCGCGCGGCCGAGTAACCGCGCACGTGACGTTGCCGTGTTCATTTCGGAAGACCAATGCCACTCCGCTGCCTGATTTCGTCCGTTATGCTGCGGCTGACGAATGCGAGCCGCGGCATGTCCGGACGCGCCACGTTCGGGCTGCTCGCGGGACTGCTGGTCTGCGGCGTTTCCGTAACGGCGGCCAGGGTACACGCCATCCTGGCTCACCCAGCATCGTCGGCAGCTTCGCCTGTGTCACCGTCCCTCCCCGATACTGTGCTGCTCCGGGGACGTGTCGTGTGGGCAGCAGAGGCACTGGAGCGACTTCACGGAATCCGGACGGTGCCGGAATCGTCCGAGTATCAGCTGGCGCTGGAAACGGATGCAGGCGATCTCCATCCGCTGGTGGAGGATATTCGGGGGCGCGCTTTTCGCCGCGATGCACGTCTGCGCGGGATGGACGCAGAACTGCTGGTGCGTCGACACAAAGGCTCGCCCCTCGTTCAGGTGATTCAGGTGTTTGAACTGACAACAAACGGCAGATCTGAACTGGACTACTGGTGCGAAGTCTGCGCCATTGCGATGTTCGAGCTGAAAGCCTGCGACTGCTGCCAGGGGCCGATTGAACTGCGGAAGCGCCCGGTGCCAAGTTCGGTCGTCCGCGAAAGTTCTGAACGTTAGAACCCCTCACAAAACCTGCGTGAGTACCGGCTCAGCTGGCGAACTCGCCCTGGGTCGAGGAAACTCGAAAACGGCTGAATTCGCCGCGGCCGTCCATCCCTGCGTTGCGGAGACCGGATGGTTCGCAAAGTTTTATGGAGCTGCCCCCGACGTTTTCAGGAACTGACCGTAGATGGCTGCGACGTCCGCGAATACGGTGTCTCCGTCGTGGAAGTACGCGCCGTAATGCAGTCGCAGGGATTCACCGGCCTTCACGGTCACCGGCTGAGCGGCCACGGTTCCGTTTGTGTAGGAGTGTTCTCCGAAAGGGCTCAGCGAAAACAGGCCGTAATCGCGAACATGGTAGCGTGACGGCCGGAAATTGCCCGGATGATCCATCAGTGTCACGCCCACCGTGCGCTGATCAACCGTGCCAAAGTAATCGATCCAGGCGAATGTCCGGCCCCAGCAGTCCTGCGTACCGGTCGATCCGTCACTGCTGATGACATGGCCCCCGTGCTTTTCCTTCATCGTGGGTGCCATGCGGAATCCAAACAGTCCTTCCTTCGTGTCATCAAACACCACATCCGTGGCGGCTGCCTTCAGGACCGCGTCGTAGGACACCAGACGGCTGGCATGGATCGAAATCTGCGTGGTTTCCGTAAGGATGACCTGCCGGCTTTCCGGATGTCGCCACTCGTTGATAACCTCCATCACGGCGGGGTCAGCTCCGGAGACGGCGGCTTTGACCGAGACGCAGACGATCGGTGCCTTTTCCGCCCAGAAATCCTGCCCGTTGACCTCGTCGACCGAGAACCAGAGTCCCTTGTGGTGCGGGTGATCATCGTCGGATGGCTCACGCAGGGCGCGGTTGATTACGACTCCGGAGGCCGTCCGAATCGGCAGCAGAAACGGTTTCGGCAGGTCCTTGCCGAAGTTGTAAGTCGCAAAGGGCTGATCGCCGATGAGGATTTCCATTGTGTCGCCCTGGCCAGGCCGCAGCTCAACCAGCGGTTCCGCCGCAGGCGCGGACCGCGCGACGGCGCAGGCCGCAGCCAGCAGGACAGCACACAGGACTTCTGAGGCAATTTTTTTCACGGGTAAGGTCCTCTGCAACCGGGCCTGGCGGCGCACATCCGACGGAACACGAACCGGGGAACTGGCGCGCCGACCGCCGATCATCGTAACCGACCGAGGCGGGGTCTGCCACAAAGATCGTCGTCCGCAGTAATCCTCCGGAGCTGATGGCTGATCGGGTTGCAGGCCTCATTGCCGTGTGACTTGAGTTTCGATGCAAAGACCGCAAGACTGCCGCCGCGTGTCACCCGGCCGTGCCACGGGCGACACTGCGCCGGGCACGACGAGAATCGCGAGTTGCCCGGTTGTTTCGCACCGCCGCGCGGGGGGGGGCTTTCGGGGCATCCGCGGCGTCAGAACATCCTGTCATCGGAAGGTTTGCGGCGGATGAAGAAGAATCCTGTGAAGGCGGCGCTGGCGTCCGGGAAGCCACAGGTCGGTACCTGGCTGTCGTTCGGGAACGTGTTCAGTGCACGGCTGATGGCACACGCGGGTTTTCCGTGGCTGACCGTGGATCTGGAGCATTCGCCGATTGACTGGCAGATGGCTTCGCTGATGTTTGCCACAATTGCGGATGCGGGCTGCGTACCGCTGGCGCGAGTTCCGCGGGGGGACCACGACCTGATCAAGCGCGTGCTCGACGGCGGGGCGATGGGCATCGTCGTTCCGATGGTGAACACTGTGGAAGAAGCCCGGATAGCGGTTGCCGCGGCCAGATATCCGCCTATGGGGAATCGTTCCATAGGCGGAAGCATCGGAGCTCTGAATTTCCAGTGTTCGGCGGGTGAATACTACAAACACGCCAACGAGGAAATTCTGGTGGTGCTGCAGACGGAGTCGCCGCAGGGAGTCGACAATGCCGAAGAGATTTACAGTCTGCCGGGCGTCGACGCGATCTTTGTCGGGCCGAATGACCTGTTCTGGCAGATGAAACAGCCCGATGGCACCGAGCCGACACCGGCGGAGTTCGAGGCGATGCTGCAGCGCGTGCTGGCGGCCGGGAAGAAAACCGGGACCCCGGTCGGGCTGCATACTCAGACGGTGGCCGAGGTGCAGCAGCGGATTGGCGAAGGCTGGCAGTTTCTGGCTCTGCAGAGTGAACTTCGGATGATGGTCACGCAGGCTCAGGAACTCGTCACGGCGCTGGGCCAGATGCCTGTTCAGGGCGATCTGGCGCGGTATTAACTCGTGCCCGTAACAATCTGCCGGATCGCGCCAGCGTCCGGTTGGTATTTCTCGAAGCGAAGGGCTATAGCGGGCAGATGGTGCTGTTCAACTGCACGCGTGCCGATCCACAGTTCTGCCAGATCATCGACCGATGGATTGAGGCGAACGCCGGGACCGGATCGGGAAAGTCCAGCTGATCGAGCAGGAATTCCGGCGGCTCATGTTCGAAGTGGAGGATATCTGGGATGAGCGAGACCATACAGCCAGCTACCTCGGTATTCTCGCACGGCTCGACCTGGGTACGTGCGGATTTCCACATGCACACGAAGGCGGACAATGAATTCACATACTCGGGTGAGCCGAATGAGTTCATTGCCTTGTATGTCAAGGCAATGGTTCAGGCTCAGATTCGCGCCGGCGTGATTACCAACCACAACAAGTTCGACCGCGACGAATTTAAGGCACTCCGCAAGCTGGCACGAAGGGACGAAGTTTTTCTGTTGCCGGGCGTTGAACTCTCGGTTAAGGATGGAGGCAATGGTATCCACACATTGGTCGTCTTCTCGCCAGAATGGATCGATAACCAGGAGAACAAGGACTATATCCAGAGTTTTCTGGATGTCACGTTCGCGGGCCAGGCGAACTACGAGAATGAGAACGGTCGCTCAAACCACGATCTGAACGACACCGTACGTGAACTCAACAAGTTCAACCGGGACTACTTCCTGATCTGTGCCCACGTCGAAGACAGAAGCGGTCTCTGGAAGGAAACGAGAGGCGGGCGACTTGGGGAACTGGCACAGTTTGAGCCGTTCCGTGAACGCTGTCTGGGCGTTGAGAAGGTCCGCACGCGCGATCTCAGAAATACCGTGAAGCAGCAGATGGCAGGTCGCTGTCCGGCGGAGG